>NZ_JBWPJQ010000004.1:0-129634 GCF_056583915.1 Fannyhessea sp. C0108B2
TGGTAATCAAACCTCATACGCGACCGCCTCACGCCTTGTCTGTTTTGGAGCAGTGTCATTTTGACTGGTAATCAAACTGAAAAAACAATACGCCAAAACGAAGGGAGGTTTTGGAGCAGTGTCATTTTGACTGGTAATCAAACTGCTCTGCCGTGACTTCTTGCGCTTCGTCGTTTTGGAGCAGTGTCATTTTGACTGGTAATCAAACTTAAACCACGTGTAATAAGTGTTAGTTCTGTTTTGGAGCAGTGTCATTTTGACTGGTAATCAAACCTCATACGCGACCGCCTCACGCCTTGTCTGTTTTGGAGCAGTGTCATTTTGACTGGTAATCAAACAGAAGAAGCTAGGGCAAGAGCCTATTAGCGGTTTTGAAGCAGTGTCATTTTGACTGGTAATCAAACTTCCACAAGAGCCTATAGCCTTGAGCAAGAGGTTTTGGAGCAGTGTCATTTTGACTGGTAATCAAACTCAACTGATATTGTTTATCTAGGTAGTAGAGTTTTGGAGCAGTGTCATTTTGACTGGGAATCAAACTCGCTCTTTAAGCTCAAGGTATCCCATACAGTTTTGGAGCAGTGTCATTTTGACTGGGAATCAAACATTGAGTTTTGCGTGGCAAGTCCTCGCTTGGTTTTGGAGCAGTGTCATTTTGACTGGGAATCAAACTACGCAGCGCGTACAACCAAAGACAATAGGGTTTTGGAGCAGTGTCATTTTGACTGGGAATCAAACTTTAAGCTCAACGTGCAGGACTTCATTTCTGTTTTGGAGCAGTGTCATTTTGACTGGGAATCAAACAGACGCGGGTGCGCTTTGCTACATTGAATAGTTTTGGAGCAGTGTCATTTTGACTGGGAATCAAACCTTCCGTTATTGTTAGCTGCTTTGTACGTTGTTTTGGAGCAGTGTCATTTTGACTGGGAATCAAACCAAATATGAAAATGTTGACGGAGCTGAAAAGTTTTGGAGCAGTGTCATTTTGACTGGGAATCAAACCGCAAATAAGCCTGTTATATATAACATAGGTTTTGGAGCAGTGTCATTTTGACTGGGAATCAAACCAGAGTGGGTGCAACTGCAAACGGTTACTTGTTTTGGAGCAGTGTCATTTTGACTGGGAATCAAACTTTAATCTTTTCGAGATAATCAGCACCGCAGTTTTGGAGCAGTGTCATTTTGACTGGTAATTACATGTGCCTTGCGCACAACGCCTTGAACGGCCTTAAACTCTACGTCCATGGACTTGTGAGCCTGTCCTTCGTCCACAAACTCCGCCTCAGGCTCTTTATTGAAAAGCACATTAGTGGTGTCCTGGAAAATCACCGGACGCGCTGCGGAAAGAGTTTGAATCACGCTAGAATCGCGCGTTTTGCTCACGATATCATCTGCGATTGAGCGTGGAAGTTGAATGTGTTTAGAATCGAGTACGTCTGCCATTTGTTGGCTCCCTTCTGTTGAGATGCTTGTGCTAACGGTGGTATCACTGTTTGGCATATGCGTGTACCTCCTAGGTCATAATTAATTGAATACTTGTTTTGCAAGCTTTACGCGGTCGTCTTGCTTAGTGTCTGCGTGTGCAAACTGCGAGTTCTTGGGAACTGTCGCTCCTACGTGCGGCTTTGCGAACTCTGCAAGGCTCTTTGCCCAGGCTCTCATGCCTTCTTCGTCACTGCCTGAAATAAGGTTTGCGGGTACCTTAAGCTCTTGGGCGATTTGCTCTTTAAGCTTTTCATGCTCCGCTTTCTCTTGAAGTGTTTTGAGCGCCTTTTCTGCTTTGCTTGCGCGCGCTTGAGCACGTTCGAGCTCTGTCATTTGCGACACCTTGAGCTTAGCGAGCTCGTCTGCTGCTGCGCTGTTTTCTTTGGCGCGCTTTTCCCATTTGCGCGCTTGCGCTTTCCAGTCGGTTTCTGCAGCTTCTGCGTGCGCGTCTTCTACTTCAACGTCCTGTACTTGCAGTACATCATCTTTAGCCATGATGCGTCCTTTCTATCCGTGCGGATGTATAAAAAAAGAGCCTATGCAGGCTCTTTGATTACCAAATTAAATTGTGGTACACTAGCTTTAGTGGGGCGCAAACACCTCGGGATTCTGTCCTGGAGCGGTTGCGCCCCTTATTTTTATTACATGGTAATCTCCATTGCGGTCGATAAATGAAACCCTATTTATGCGCTTCTTCATCGCTTGGCTGTTGATTGCTTTGTATATCTCATCATTAGAGAATGATGTCCCCGTCGCATCAAAATTGCACGACTTAAATCCCTTCATCCTTGTTGCGCGTGTAAAGCTCTTTGTATTCATCTCGCTCTTTTTTCACGTCGGCTAATTCGTCTTGCAATTTTTCAACCTCTAGGAACGACTACTCTTAGCGTACCTTGCTTTCGCGAAGCATTTTCCCAAGTTTTGTAATTACTGCAATAAAACAATAACCTGTACCTGTCTTTTTCTCTATTGCAACAACATTCGCGCCTGACTCCTCAACTACGGGAGTATGATAGGAAAACACATAATAGTCTTTATATTCACAACATTTATCAACTTTCCCTAAAAGGTCTTTTGCAATAGATAAAGCTTGTTCGTAATCAACCATGATTATCTCCTAAATCTTAAAACGGATTATCGGCTAAATGGTCCCAAAGGATTAAAGGTTAAAGCTTCGTCTCTTTTAATTCGGTGCCTAGCGTATCATCAAACATCGCAGCTGCAAAACTAAAATCGATAGACCCATCCTTCTTCCAAACAATAAGAGGCGAGGTATAACCACCGATAACAGGCTCTTCGTCTTTACAATCGCTACCACTGTAAAAAACGAAAGCATTATCGTGTTCTACGCACAAATCAAATTCTTGAAAATTGCTCACACTATCTTGTGCATTTTTCTTGGCTTGGTCAAAAGAAATCATGATTCCCCTATCGTCCAGAATTATTTTTAGGAGAGGTAAATGTCTATATCATCGGTAAAGAAACGATCTGTTTTATATTGTGCATTTTACGGTTAGCTTTTGCGCGTTTTATGCTTTAGTTAGCGTTATTATTTCTTCTTTCTTATATTATCAAGCGCCTTAACAATATAATGAGCAATAATATACCCTATAGCACTTGTGATAATCATGTAAATGTATTGCTCCATGGCAATCACCCCTTTATACTGTAGATAAGACGCTGAGGAGCGAACTCCCCAGCATCTTCATTATTTAAGCTCCTCTGCTTTCTTTGTTTTTCTTGACTTAAGCTTTGGAGCTTCTTTTGTATGACAAAACACATCGTTAGATTTTAGTACATGGATATATATTTTATTTCATTTTGATTCTAGAAAAAGTAATAATTTGCCTCACACCTCAACCTGTCGGAATTACCGACAGGTTGAGTATTAGTTTTATATACATATAAAGCAATTACAGAGTCTCGAAACACATGTTAGCTGCATCTATTGCGAAACGATTTACCTAAATTATTTCGTAAAAACCCTTGTAGTAGAGCTCGATCGTTATCGTTCAAACCTGTTTTATTAAATAGTACAAACTTGCCTTTATCAATATAAATGATAAAGTACTTCTTTAATTCAAACGCTGATAACACAAGACGCCACTCTATTTTTTCGTAACCACGATGATCGGCACAACTGAGCCGAATGCATCTATCATCAAATTTAACAATTCTGGTAATTTGTGGACGCTCAGAATGTGCATAATTAAAGCATTGCTGCTCACAAGAAAAAATCATAAGAGGAATAGAAGCCCCTACGGCTGCGCAACAAAGCAAAATGATATTGGATAAAGCAAGAAAACCCAAAAAATGAAGAGAAAGCAAAACGTAAGACGCAACGGCTGCCACTCCAACAAATAAAGATTGGAAGCGATGCTGTGCAAAACAATCAAAATAGACAGCAAATCTAAAATCTTTTGGACTTGTCACAGATTGCAAAGTCATCGCTTCCATATATATCCTTACCTAAATTGACTTATTAATACTGGCCATACCTTTTTAGAACTTCATTTTGTGTTAAACGTATATTTTCGTCCGATAAAGGCACATATGTTCCTCCAGTTGCACGTATACGATAATAAATTTCAGACACCATTTCAAGAACTGTTGCCACCTTAAATGCAGTAGGAAGATCTTTACCAACACAAACAGCACCATGATTTCTTAAAAGACATGCGCTACTCTTCTTGCCAATTGCCTTAACAGCAGCATGTGCCAAATCTGGCGTTCCTGGTAACTGATACTCAGCACAAACAACATTATCACCTAAAGCTTGAGCAGCCTCATCGTGAATATTTACAGGAATACCTTCACCCATGGTAGAGAAGACTGTCGAATAAATAGGATGCGTATGAATAATTGCGTTAATTTCGGGCCGCGCAAGATACATTTCGCGATGAAGCTCATGTTCTATAGATGGGCGTCTTATCCCTTCAACAACATTGTCCTTCATGTCCATAACAACAATATCATTTATAGTTAGAGAGCAATAATCCATTCCCGAAGGGCTAATATAGATTAAACCTGCTTCTCTATCACAAATACTGATATTACCCCAAGTTGACACCGTTAAATGGCTTTTGAGTAATTGCACTCCAGCTTCACGAATGCAGGCTTTTAATTCATTACTAAATTGAGACATAATACCAAAACTTCCTTTTCTTACATAAATTTATAAATTCTCATTACAAGTAGCCACATGATTTAATGCAGAATTCTCGATGAAACGATGTATTGCATCCATATGTTTGTGCACAAAGATATAGGCAACAATGTAAATTAATACAACAGCACCAATTAATACAAAATTCCTGGAAAGGAAAGCCATAAATACAAGCGCACCAATAGGCTGACCCAATATAACCAAAGACGTAATCATTCCATAGCTACCCAAATCAATACCTGTGGCAACAGCAACTTGAGTAAAAGCAGAACCCGTGATGGAACAGCAATAGAGATCTATAATCATAAAGACTAAGCCACCAATAAATGACTTTAAGATATTACCGTTTGAACAGGCTACAAAAGGCTGAATAATATAGGGAATACCAACCAAATCAAGCATAGGTAGTGTTAAGTTTCCAGGTAAGATAAATGAGATAATAAGCGTAGCAGGCATAAGAAGAATACCGGTAATTAAAGTAGCTGCCTCACCGTATCCTGTAGCATCATTAACAGCTAAATACCACTCTCTGTTTGCAACACCAGCAGCTTTCATCTTTTTCTTAGAAGCGTCTGTTATAGCAGAGAAAGACCCGGCAAAAATACCTGATACCTTAGGGAAAACAGACATAACAGCTGCAGTTGCAATAGCACACGTGGTAATTTCTCCCCAAGTTTTAAGCTCCGAAAGTTTATTAAAATCACCAATTAAACCTATGAGCAGACCTAAGAACAAACCAAGCGTCATTGGTTCACCAATAAAACCAAGTTTTTTTCTCAGAGTTTGAGGATCTGCTTTTATCTTATATAAACCAAGCTTATCAAGCAAAATATTAATGGGTACTGCAAGAATACCAACCGTAGCGGTATGTAATGAAGCAATTGTACAATTAGGATATCCGTAATATGTAGACCAGCGCTTCGCGATAATCTCGGTACACAAAAGCGTAATAAGCTGAGCAACAATCATGCAAGCCATAGAGAGCCAAAAATCTCCCGTTAAAACAAATAGGCAAGCACCCCAAACAAAATAGGAATAGTTATTCCACAAGTCACCAGCTTGGAAAACTGTTGTGTATTTAATTAAATACAAGACAACTTGCATAATAATTGCCACGGATATATAGATCATGCCAACTTGATACGAGTAAGCAACTATAGATGTAGTTTGCCATCCTAAGTCGACAACAGGTAAATTGATGCCCATGCTATGTATCATATTGTCTACAACAGGTGCCAGAATAGGACTATACGTTCCGATAACAAGGGAAAATCCTTCAAGTCCCACACCAGCAGATAATGCAGAAACAAATGCTTTCTTTTTGTTAACACCCATAACTATTGCGATAACAAAAATAATAACTGGAACAAAAACTGCAGCCTGAAATGTCTTAAAAAACAAATTAAGCGCATTTAAAAATACGTCCATTGACGCCTCCTCTACAGAAACTGTTTATTTATCCTGCTCTTCTAAACATGCAATGGCTTCCTCTACAAACTCATCGTCACCCATACCAGTAATAAGACCCATGGCAGAAAATGCTGGAACATCACCGTGCGGACCAATTGGACTTGAATACGCAATAAAATTGTATTGACCTCTCATAAGATAGCCCTCAAGCTCAGAAGGATTGCACTCATCTGTATCAACGTCATAACCGCGCTCGGATAACAAGTCGACAATTTTGTTTGCAACCATATGCGAAGTTACAACGCCCGATCCACAAACGGATAAAACTCTTACTTTATCAACCATTTCTTCTCCTATCCTTGGTGATAAATTCCAATAATTAAACGTTCAAAATAGGGTCTAACTTACTAAAAATTTCGTCACGTGTTACAGCTACACTTATATCTTGTAAAAGCTGAGAATTCTGAATAATCGCCATGATTTTTTGAAGTGTCTCAATTTGTTTATCGGGATCTTTTATCGCAAGCATAAACACAACAGTTGGTTGTAAAATCTTGTTTGGGTCATCCATCGCATGCCAGTCAACAGAATGTGTTAATGTAGCAACAGCCATGGAAGTCCGATTTACATTCTCGCTTGCGCAGTGTGGAATAGCGATATCAAAGGCACATGCAGAAATACCTGTAGGAAAATGTGCCTCACGCTCAATAAGCGCTGCTGCATACGATTCCTTAGCTAAATCAAGCTTAGTGAACTGATGTGCCATATACTGCAATACTTCAGTTCTTGAATCAAACTCTAGCTTAGGAAAAATCATTTCGCGCTCTAAAAAAAGAGTGCTACTTCTATTAACTTCCATAGTAACCCCGCTTCTTTTACACGAACATCTCTTATTCATATTATATTTTGTTTTTCTTTGTTTCTCTTTGTTTTACGGTGAGTGGTATAAATTTAGACGCGAGTAATCAATCTAATACCAATAGATACAAAGATTCATTATCATTTGGTATAGAAATATGCTAATTTTGACATATGAGTTCACCTTATAAGAAAGGCACACAATATGATTAGCTCGTTGAGAAAAGAAAAAATTAGAGAGCTGCTATACGAAAAAAAGAGTGTGACAGTTAACGGGCTGTCTAAGGTGTTTAATGTTACAACAGAAACGATACGTACAGATTTAAAAGCATTATCTGCCGAAGACGCTTCTATTAAAAGATCATATGGTGGTGCCTATATCTCAAACGGCGTAGAAAACCTTATTGACGTTAATATTCGTATGGACGTCTGTGTTGAGGCCAAAGAAAGAATCGCTCAGCATTCTAAAGCTTTGGTTGTGTCTGGAGACACTTTGTTTTTAGATAACTCAACAACTTGTTTTTACATTGCAAAAGAAATACAGGATATGCATTTAACTGTGCTTACAAATAATTTACCGATCATTAATTTGTTGTCTAATTGTTCTAACATCAAGCTTGTTAGTATCGGTGGTATATATTCAACCTCAGAAATGTCATTCTATGGGAATATTGCCGTTCAAACTATGGAAAACTATTTTGTTGATAAAGTCTTTTTTTCAAGCAGGTTTGTTTCACTACCAGACGGGATAACAGATTCGTCAGAACGTTGGACACTCATAAGAAAAAAAGCTTTAAAACATGCCACTAAGGCTTATTACGTTGCAGATCATTCTAAATTCGATCATACATCGTATAATCGTCTTGCAGGATTTGATGAAATAGATCAAGTTATAACTGATACACCTCTGCGACAAGAATGGCACGATGAACTTAAAAAGGTAAATTGTTTGTTGGTAGACGAATAAATTGTTGCAAAATACTGCACGCACTTTGCTCTAAAATCGTACAAAAAAGAGCGCCGTTTGGACGCTCTACCTGCGGTTATTCAATGGAGGCGAGACCCGGATTCGAACCGGGGATAAAGGCTTTGCAGGCCTCTGCCTTACCACTTGGCCATCTCGCCGATTGATGCATGCATCCCACATACATCAGATATAAAAAAGACCGATAAAATCGGTCATTAAAATCAATGGAGCGGGCTACGGGGTTCGAACCCGCGACCTCAACCTTGGCAAGGTTGCGCGCTACCAACTGCGCTAAGCCCGCGAACGCAATAGATAATATACGCAAGAGCGAACAAGAATGCAAGACTCATTTTCAAATTGATCGTAATTTTTTTGACCAACACAAGCGTGCTCCGCCCATAAAATCGTACATATACCCTATTTATCTGCGCATATATCTAAATTCATCAAGTGATGCCATTTAATTTAAGCGCGCGCCGCTGATATGAACTTCACAATATGAACACGTGTACCGCTGTGCCCCAAACGTTTACCTATAGATAAACCATCCACCAAAAGGCTCATCAAATGAATGCCGCGACCACGCATAGCTCCCTCATCAACTTTGGGAAGATCTTCTACACATGTAATCTCATAGCCTTCACCACAATCGGTTATATCCACAATCGCGCGGTCTGAATATGCGCTAATTCTCACCAGCGAACAAGAACCATCTGTATGGTCAACAGCATTACCCATAGCCTCCCCTATTGCAAGCATAAGGTCAAAAAGTTCGTCCGAACTAAACGCAAGCTGGCTCAATTCTTCTTGAACGCGTCCGCGCGTTGTGCATAAATGCTTGGGATCTATTTGAATTACACGCTGCCACAAAGGCAAAGTATGCGGTTGAAACATGTCCTTTTGACAAAAGGCATCGCTATTTCTTAAGGGAATAAAATCAAGCATGCGCGCACGACGCAAAATTGCTAACACCTGAGGCTGCACATTGATCATAGAAATAATTCCTTGATGTGCGCGTATACGCCTCATCGTGCTCCACAACAGCCCCATACCCGACGAATCAATAAAGGATACGTCAGCAAGATTCAAAATCATACGCGGATATTCGCAATACAAAAATGAATCTATCAGCGCCGATGCAGATGCTACCGTGGTCACATCTAAATCGCCTTTAAGCGGAATAACTACTATGTTTGGAATTGCATTCATATGGTTTTTATTCCCTTAAATGCTGACAATATACAAAGACAGCCACGCATACAAATTTTATTGCAAACGCCATTTAGTCTAGCAAACAATCGCGACACACTTTTACATGTACATCATCAAATCTTAAGCCAACAATTGCCACATCATCTTGAAGATGCTGAGATGTAAATGCATCAAGACGATCAAGCAAGCGCTGCGGCAGTCCTTGAATACCCTGGCTTCGCTCACGCAGCAATGCGTCCATTAAGCCGTCCTCACCAAAAAAACTCCCGTCTTGTGCGCGTGCCTCAGTTGTACCGTCAGTATAGAGAACAAGAATATCGCCCTCAAAAAGCTCTGTAGTGCCATCTGTATAGCTCATTTCGCTAAAAGCACCCACAGCACCCGACTGAACATTAAGTTGCTCAATAGTACCCGTAGAAGCTCGTATAAGCATTGCAGGAGGATGACCAGCCGAACAATAGGTAATAACGCCTTTTTGCAAATCGATAATGCCTATAAACAATGTTGCAAAAGTTTCAACGCGAGAAAAACTCAAAAGAAACCTATTAAGCAATCGCACTTGCACTGCAGGCATAAGACCTTGCCACGCATAGGCGCGCAAAGCCGTTTTAACCGCAGCCGACACACTTGCCGCTTCAACACCTTTTCCCGAAACGTCGCCCATAATAACGCATGCGCGACACTTTGGCAGCCTAATCAGATCGTAAAAATCTCCTCCGATGGTAGCCGTCTGTGTTGCCGACGAATAAATTCCCTGCGCAGTAATACCTTCTACCTGCTGCAACTCATTGGTCATACCAGTTTGTAAAGCTTGAGCTATATGTTGATCGCGCGCATGACGTTGGTCGTTGGTAGTAGTATCGTGAATATCATGAGCTAAACGGGATAAAAAGTTAAGATCGGCAGAATCAAGGCGCGTACTAGTTTCGTCACGAACAAAAATGCACATACAACGACTTGAACCCAAAAGCCCAAAATCAACCAAGGCACCAGTGCCTACAATAGCTTGATCTTTAAGCACAGCTCCCAGGCTATCTTGAGCGCAAAACGTGCTTATACTCACATGCTTGGGAATACCAAGCGCAGCCGAGAAACACGGGCAATCAAAACTAAAAGCAGGATAGTGAGGACTTTGCGCAAAAAATTCTGCCGCAGGCAAAGACGTTTTACACGTCTTACAAGCACCAGAAAATAACGTAGGTTCACCCTGGTGTTTTTCGCTATGAGCATACAAAGAGCAGTAGCTTTTTGCATCACAGACAAATACCAACTTTGCATCAATTGCTTTGGCTGCAAGATTTGCATATTTCCAAACGTGCGATAAGCCCAATTCCTGCGTATGCAGCATAGACTCGCGAAGCTTGCTTGAAGTTGCAATCAGGCGATTTTCACGCTGTGCCTGAGCTGCGGTTATCGCGCCAATCAACTGTATCGATAAATAGCGCGCAATCCCATTAAGATAATCAAGATCACTCTTATCAAACGTATGCACAATACTATATCCAACAAGCAAAAGCGCAATCACGCGCTCACCATACCAAACAGGAACGCTTACAAATGAACTAAAGGGCGGAACATTACAGGCTTTTAAGCGCGTTATATCCCCCGTTTTGTCATCACGTAAAAATACAACATCAGGTGGAGTATCTTGTGAATAAGCATTTGTTGTGGGTAAAGCATTATGCTTATGTGTTAAAGGCTCAACAGCTGCCTCATCAGGCGATACAACCGTAAAGCATTGCGTTGATAGCTCATGTGGGTTAAAGCACAAGCAATCTTGCCTACAAGCTACCTTGTCGGGAAAATGATGAGGAATACCTGAAAGATCGGTATTGCTCTGAGTACCTCGAAGATAAAAACCATCATGGGTATGAATGTAACAAAGCGTTGCCGTAGCATCCATGGTTTGCGTAAGAAGCTTAAGCACGCGCGAGCAAAGTGTGTCAATATCTTTTGCATCAAGCGTATCTAACACGATATCAAGCAGCCCACGAGCGCGCTTCTGAGAGGTTTTAAGCTTATCTTGAAGCTCCTTATAGGAATCCTGCGTATGTGATATATCTACATCTTGCATAGAGCCTCCATAGGACGTATGAAAGCATAACTTGCTTTGAGGCTTGAGGCGCATGAAGCAAGTTATTTGTAACATAAGCAATAGAAATACGCTCTTTAAGAAAAAAGGACTCTTTCGAGTCCTATCATTCAAAAATGGTGTCGGAGGCGGGACTTGAACCCGCACGACCTTTTAGTCAGTCACTAGCACCTCAAGCTAGCGCGTCTGCCAATTCCGCCACTCCGACGCTTGTTGCGCGAAATGTATACTACCATGCTCTGACTATGTAATGCAAGTGTCAATTCAAATTTTTTTTGAAATAACGCTCAATACCACAAATCATGCAAAACATCTAAGGCGTCTTAATTTCAGACTTAAGTCGAACACTAAGTAAAACACAGGTATCGGTTAGCTCCAAAAGTTATGAGAACTTCCAGAAATCCTAAAATTGCACTGAGAAAATGTAAAACGTTTTATTACTAAATCAAACAATTTAGATAAATTGATAAAAAACGTGCTACTAACTCGTGTAACCTCAAGTGTTCTACTTACTTGTATAATCAACCCTAGTATGTTAAGCGTGTATTAGGCTTTAGGAAAGTGATAGGTTGTGTTTGCAGGAATACTGCGGTTGATCCATGCATTTGCTGCAATTACGCTTCCACTACCGATTGTAGTTTGTCCACCTAAAATCGTAGCGTTCGCGTAAATTACTACGTTATCACCAATATTCGGGTGTCGTTTTCCACCTTTTACAGGATTTCCCCGTTCGTCCAGCGAAAAGCTTTTTGCACCAAGTGTGACACCTTGGTAAAGCTTAACGTGTTCGCCGATTACGGTTGTTTCGCCGATAACAATGCCAGTTCCGTGATCAATGCAAAAATATGCGCCAATTTTTGCTCCTGGATGAATATCAATTCCTGTTTTTTGATGGGCGTATTCGCTCATAAGCCTAGGTATGAGCGGCACGTTAAGCCCATAGAGTGTGTGAGCTGTACGATGAATAAGCAAAGCGTAAAAACCTGGGTACGCAAGTGCGACTTCTATTTTGCTTGCGCAAGCTGGATCTCCTTCATACATAGATGTGATATCGGTAAGAAGAAGTTTTTTAATATTTGGAAGTTGCTGCAGATAACGGCTGCAAGTTTCATGAATTTTCTCTTTGTCAGTTGTATAGATTGTAAGCTCGTGCAACAAAATACTTTCCATGTTATATAGTGCGCTGTTTGTTATAGTATTTAGCGAGCTATTTGTTGCGTTATATGCTTCATGTTTGTTGCTATTAAGCAGCACGGTATCATCATTGCACACATGCAACTCGGGAAACAAAGCAACCCAAGTTGCATCTATAAGCGCAATAACATTTTGGTAATTAGGTATGAATGTAGCTTGTCTTATGTCAGGATCATGAATTGAGTTGAGTTGGTTGGTAAGGTCAAGATGCTTATTCATACATTAATCTCCAGTATTTTCTTTGCTTTCAGTATTTCCTTTTTTATTTTCTCGTTTCAATTATTATGTAGTGTCTGCATATAGTGTCTGCATGTATGAGCTGATCAAAACTTGCGGCTTTATAGCAGCGTTCCTCAATGCAGTTAGCCTTCAAATAATGCAGTAGACAAGTATCGATCTCCTGAATCTGGCAGTATCGTAACAATGGCTTTGCCGATGTTTTCTTCTCTTTTGGCTTCTTGAATTGCTGTCCAAGCTGCAGCTCCAGAAGAAATACCCACAAGAATGCCTTCCTTTTTGCATATAAGTTTGCCAGTTTCGATTGCATCTTCATTGGTTACCTGAGAAATACGATCATAAATGTTTTGATTAAGTACTTCTGGCACAAATCCCGCGCCAATTCCTTGAATCTTGTGAGCTCCTGGCTTACCACCTGAGAGAACAGGAGAATCAGCTGGTTCTACTGCAATTATTTCAAGCTGCGGATTTTGCTCCTTTAAATAGGTGCCGGTACCCGTAATTGTACCTCCAGTTCCAACACCAGCAATGAGCATATCAACGTTTCCGTCAGTATCCTGCCAAATTTCTGGACCGGTTGTGTTGTAATGCGCATGTACATTTGCTTGATTGGTAAATTGCCCTGGAGTCCATGCGTTTGGAGTACTTTCAACGATTTCCTTCGCTTTGGCAATTGCACCCTTCATTCCATCTGCAGCAGGAGTAAGCACAAGCTCAGAACCGTATGCTTTCATGAGTTTTCGGCGTTCAATAGACATGCTTTCTGGCATCACAATAATACTTTTGTATCCCTTTGTTTGCGCAATCATTGAAAGACCAATCCCTGTGTTTCCAGAAGTGGGCTCAACAATTACAGATCCTGGTTTAAGTGTGCCTACGGCTTCTGCTTCTTCAATCATCTGCTTGGCAATGCGGTCTTTTACAGAGCCTGCTGGGTTTAAGTATTCAAGTTTCACGAGGATTTTTGCCACTAGATTGTATTCTTTTTCGATATGTGTGAGTTCAAGAAGTGGAGTGCGACCTACGAGTTCTTGGATGGACTTATAGATGGTAGACATAATATTTCCCCTTACGTATTGGTTGTATTTAATTTTTTTATTTTTAAAAGTAATTTTAGATAATAAAGTGATTACGTATTTGCAGGTTTCTAGTGTAAAAGCTTTTAACACAAACTAGATGTTATCTATGACTAGCACCAGCAAACAATACTTCTATTATGAAATGCGCCACAGTATACGTAACGTCAACAACATGTCATCATATTGGTATGATACATGCGCGCTCCTTTACCCGCCTAAATTGTAATAGGAAACGACTATAACGAATGGATTTGAGTTTGTCAAACTTACATAGTTGATTCTAAAATGTAGGAGAGCGCCTAAGAAACAGATGAACCAATACAATAAAAGCGCACGTCTCATATAAAAAACGTGCGCTTTAGAAACTTACAACTTAATGGAGTCCTCTTTAATAGGGTTCGTTTCTGCAAAATGACATGCACAAAAATGACCCGGTGCAACTTCTTTCAGCTGAGGCATAGGCTCTTTGGCACAGATATCTTTTGCAATAGGACAGCGCGTATGAAAACGGCAACCCGAAGGAGGATTAATTGGGGAAGGAGGATCTCCTGCCAAAATAATGCGCTTACGATTATGCTGAATATCTGGATCAGGAATAGGAACTGCACTCAACAAAGACTGCGTATAGGGATGATTGGGCTCGGCATATAAGCTTTTCCAATCTGAAAATTCCATCATGTTACCTAAATACATAACGGCAATACGATCGGAAATGTGTTGAACAACCGATAAGTCGTGTGCAATGAACAGATAGGCGGTTTTATACTCTTTTTGCAGATCGCTCAACAGATTGAGAACCTGAGCTTGAATGGAAACGTCCAAAGCAGAAACAGGCTCGTCACAGATAATAAGCTTTGGCTTTAATGCAAACGCACGCGCAATACCAACACGCTGGCGTTGACCACCTGAAAACTCATGTGGGTAACGGTTAATATGCTCAGGATTAAGACCCACCACATCCAAAAGTTTACGAACATAATCTATACGTTCTTCGCGATCGGGCATAACGTTGTGAATCACCAAAGGCTCAGAAACAATTTCTCCAATAGTCAAACGAGGGTTTAAAGATGCATAAGGATCCTGGAATATATACTGCATATTACGACGCATATGCTTTAATTCCTTTTTATTCATCTTAACGATGTCTTTACCCTCAAATTCAACAACACCAGAAGAAGGCTGAATTAAACGCATGATACAACGACCCGTTGTAGACTTACCACAACCACTCTCGCCTACCAGTCCAAAGGTCTCGCCAGGATAAATGTCAAACGAAACATCGTTTACCGCGTGTACATAGCGTTTTTTCATCTTGCCAAACAAAGCACCGCTTGCTACAGGGAATAATTTTGACAAATGCTCAACATGTAAAAGAGGCTTACCAGTAAACTTATGCTCTGAGCTTACGTTAGACTCTATATCAGCTAAGGTTAAAGGCGTTGGGCTTTCTTGAGCGTCACTACCTTGCATGTGCTCTTTCATTACTTTTGGCCTCCCTTCCTAGTTCTTGAGTTTTCGGGCGCATGCGCCAAAATAAACTCGGGATCATTTGCATAATGACAACGTGAATAATGTCCAGTTTCGGTAACAAACAGTTCTGGACGTTTCTGCTTGCATAAATCAGTTGCATACGGACAACGAGGTGCAAACGCACATCCCTTAGGAACATTAACCAACGAAGGAGGATTTCCTTCGATAGGCGTCAATGGCTTTTTCTCGGTCATAACCGCATCTGGAATAGAGCGCGTTAAACCCCAGGTATACGGATGCATTGGATTGTAGAATATCTCGTCAGCTGTTCCAAACTCAACAGGAGAACCTGCGTACATAACCATAATCTTATCGGCAACGTCAGCAACAACACCTAAATCGTGCGTGATCATGATAATGGCGTTACCGTTTTTCTTTTGCATCTTTTGCATAAGCTCAATAATTTGAGCCTGAATGGTTACGTCCAAAGCGGTTGTAGGCTCGTCAGCAATAAGAATATCTGGATCACATGCAAGAGCCATAGCAATCATAACACGCTGACGCATACCACCTGAAAACTCATGCGGATACTCTTTAACGCGCTGCTCAGGATTTGGAATGCCTACTAAGCTTAAGAGTTCAATAGAGCGTTTAAGAGCGTCCTCTTTTGAATAACCCTTATGTAAGCGTAAACCTTCGCTCAGCTGGTGACCAATAGTATAAACAGGATTCAAAGACGTCATTGGATCTTGGAAAATCATGGCAATGTCGTTACCACGGATGTGTTCCATCTCTTGTTCGCTCATTTTAAGCAATGAATGACCACGATAACGAACATCGCCACCTTCGATTTTTCCTGGAGGCATATCGATAAGACCCATTATTGTCATAGACGTAACCGATTTACCCGAACCAGATTCACCTACAACACCAAGTGTTTCTCCACGGTCAAGAGTATACGAAACGCCATTAACAGCCTTTACGATACCGTCTTTGGTATGGAAGTACATCTTTAAGTTATCAACTTCCAAAAGGTGTGCACCTTCAGGTACAGGTTGATTCTTAAGATCTACCCACGCACCATCTTTCTTTTTTCTAAAAGCAAACAGCTTTGATACATCAAACATTTTCTTCGACCCCATGGCTTATGCATCCTTCATTTTTACATCAAGCGCATCGCGCAGACCGTCACCTAAAAGCGTGAAGGACAAAACTGTTGTAAGAATTGCAAGACCCGGCATAATCATAAGCCAAGGTTGTGTTGCAAGATAAATTTGACCATCTTGAATCATAATTCCCCAGGAAGGATCAGGTGGAATAACACCCATACCAAGATAGGAAAGAGCGGACTCGGTAAGAATTGCACCACCGATATTCATCGTAGAGTACACAACGATTGAGGCAACAGAGTTTGGAAAAATATGACGCATAATAATACGAGTGTCAGATGCACCCATTGAACGGGCAGCATCAACAAAATCGGCTGATTTAACAGAGAGAATAGCCGACCTAAAAACGCGCGCAATCGAAGGCCAGCCAAGTACACCAATAGCAAGAAATACGTTTTGAATACCTGGACCTATGACCGCTAACATGGCAATTACAAACAAAATGTAGGGAAATGCAAGAAAAATATCGGCCAAGCGCATGATAAGCGTATCCCATATTCCACCATAGTAGGCAGAGAATGAACCCATGACCAAACCAATAACGGTGGAAATAAGGGTAGCTAACACACCAACAGAAAGTGAAATACGTGCGCCATAAATAACACGACACAACACGTCACGACCGAGCGTATCGGTACCAAAAGGATGCTCAAGTGATGGTGGAAGCCTTGAACACTGCGCCATTGTAGTAGAATCGATCTCGGTTGGGTTACCCAGTGTTTGAGGTACCCAAAGATCAGCAGTTAAGGCTACTAAAATCATAAATATAATCCAAATTATGGAAGCAATAGCAAGCTTGTTGCGGCTTAAACGTCCCCACGCATCGCCCCACATAGTTCTGGTTTTTGGTTTATCAATAGGATCAGAGCCCTCCTTAGGAGCGTTTTCTTTTTGTTCCTCAGGAGTTTGAATGCCTATAGGTTTTAATTTTTTTGACTTATCAAACATGTTTTTTAAACTCATCATATACACTCCCCTTATTCGCTCTTAGATGAACTGAATCTAATGCGTGGATCCAGGAAGGCATATGAAATATCAACAAGAAGATTGATGACCATAACCACCACAACGATTACGGTTACCGATCCTAAAACTGTAGGCCAGTCACGCTGCGTAATAGCACGATAGGTTTCAAAGCCAACGCCAGGCCAGTTAAAAACAGTTTCGGTAAGAATAGCTCCTGCCATCATACCACCGAAATCCAGACCGATATAAGTAACAACAGGAATAAGCGCATTCTTAAGTGCATGATGCCAAATAACGTTTCGACGTGAAAGTCCTTTGGCACGAGCAGTTCTAATATAATCTTGGTTAAGAACTTCCAAAAGCTGCGAACGCATAATTCTTGCAACGTATGCAGTAGAAACAGAAGCAAGGGTAACAGCAGGAAGAATATAATACATCCAGTCGTCAAAGTTAGAGCCTGGACCACCAACACCAGAGATTGGCAAATAGAAGAATCCATCGGTAACATCTTTAAGCACAATACCAAAGAAGAGCTGAAGGAGCATACCAAGCCAGAACGCTGGCATAGCAACCAGTACCGAAGTTGCAAGCGTTACAAACATATCCCAAAACGAATATCGCTTAATTGCCGAAATCATACCAGCGCCAATTCCCACAATTGCTTCAAGACAAATAGCAACAATGGAAAGGCTAATAGTATAAGGATACTTAGCAAGAAGAATTTGTGTAACAGGTTGACCGCTACGCTGGAATGAAACGCCCAAATCTCCATGAAGCAGACCGCTTACAAACAAGCCATAGCGTTTCCATAAAGGAGTATCTATGGTATGGCCTTGCTCATCGAATATGGGAGCTCCGTTATCATCTGTCTCGATGAAATGGAAGGTAGCTCTTAAATTAAGCTCTGTTACCGCGTCGAGTTTTTTCTCTCCCGCCATAAGCTTAACAGGATCTCCAGGAACCACGTTTTCCATAACAAACAGGATAAGTGTTACACCTAAAAATACAGGTATAAACTGAAGAAGACGCTTCATTATGTACTTGATCATAAGTACGAATCCCCTTGTTTAGTTTGACAACAAACATATAATTAGCTGCAAGCGCTCTATGAAAACCCTCTACCGCTCATATATACGCCCAAATGCATATAAAGCTAATTACATAGACTTTAAAAGTATAGCCTATTAGAAAAGATACATTGAATTTTTAACACAATGTTAAAAGAGAAAACACAAGATACTCGTTTTTTGCACAATTCACCTCAAAATGCAATGCCAACGCAAGGTACCCAGCTTACATCTATGGATCAATAAATTCTTGATATAGCAAGCGGGAGCAGACCATTTTGATGCCAGCTCCCGCACTACATACCTGCTGAGGTACTACACACGTATGACGTTGTAAGGACTTAAGCCTTTACTTCTGCATCGACAAAGTTACCAATGCTTTGAGGATTGTAGAAGAATTGCTGAACCTTTGAAGAACCTACGTGATTGTGTGAGTAGTACAAAATAGGAATCAAAGGACAATCTTCTGCAATCTGAGCATTGATCTCGCGGTATTTAGCCTTACGAGCCTCTTCGTCTTTCTCAAGACGAGCTGCATTAATAGCTTTATCAACATCAGGGTTATTATATTTACCCATGTTGTTTTCTGCAGTTGAGAAGAAGCAAGGATAAATAAAGTTATCAAGCGTTGGATAGTCGGCAACCCAACCCATACGACCAATTTGGTAATCGCCTTTTTGGCAAGCGCTTAAGTAAGCAGCCCACTCAAGAGTCTTTTGCTTAACTTCCAAGCCAATAGCCTTAAGGTCACCTTGAACAGCAGACATAAGATCTTCGTGTCCACCACCAGAGTTATAAGTAAGGGTAACTTCGGTGCCTTTAAGTCCGTTATCGTCAATAATCTTCTTAGCTGCATCTTTGTCGTACTTGCAGTATTTCCAAGCGCTAAATGGATCGTTATCCAAAGCAACAGGAATAAAGCTTGTTGCAGGAGTACGAAGACCCTCAAACAACGTGTCAACAATGTTACGACGGTTAATTGCCATACAAATTGCACGACGAAGGTTAACGTTCTTCATAACAGGATCGTTAAGGTTAAGCAAGAGATAGTAAACACCCAGCGTTGGACCAGTAAGAACTTGTTTATCAGGAGTTACAGTGTCACCATCTGCAGATTGACCATATTTGTCGATATTCTCTTTAAGACGTCCAGTAGGAACAGCACAAAAGTCCATGTTGCCTGCTTCAAACTCACGATAAGCAGTGTTGGGGTCTTTTTGAATTGAGAATACGATGGAGTCAAGATTAGCCTTCTTGGAACCATAGTAGTTGTCATAACGCTTAAGAACGATCTTTTGACCGCTTTCCCATTTACCATCCATCTGGTAAGGACCATTACCAATAGGAGCAAGCAAGAAGTCATCAGGTGAGTCAACAGCTGCCTGAGGAACAGGTACCAAAGCAATACATGCTGCTACATAGGGGAAGTCGTACATAGGAGCAGTAAGCTTAACCTCAAAGGTATTCTCATCTGGGCAAGAAAGACCAGAAATAGAATCAGCTTTTCCGCTGTGGAACTCTTCATAACCAGCAATTGGTGAAAGGTGGAATGAGATTTGAGAAGGAGTTTTCATCTTAGGAGATGCAATACGCTCCCAACCACGTTTAAATGATTGTGAATCAACTTTATCACCGTTGTGGAATGTTGCACCTTGAACAAGATGGAAGGTATAGGTTAAACCATCATCAGATATATCCCAAGACTCTGCAGCTAAAGGAACAACCTTGTGAGTTTTCCAGTCAAATGTAGTTAAAGAATCGAACAAGTTGTGCTCAACTTGGCTACCTTCTGATTCTTGAGTGTTATACGGGTCAATTGCAACAGGCTCGTTAATGTAGAATTTAAGAGTACCACCCTTACTTCCTCCACTTTTATCACCTGAAGCAGATCCACCTTTTTTTCCGCATCCTGCAAGCGCAGTTAATGCAGCTGCAGCGATACTGCCGCCAATGAAGCTACGACGCCCCATCATAAGCTTCTCATTCGCCATGATGCCTC
This sequence comes from Fannyhessea sp. C0108B2, assembly GCF_056583915.1. Lineage (NCBI taxonomy): Bacteria > Bacillati > Actinomycetota > Coriobacteriia > Coriobacteriales > Atopobiaceae > Fannyhessea > Fannyhessea sp. C0108B2. Next base: position 20,369 of record NZ_JBWPJQ010000004.1, read on the forward strand.
CAATACTCATAGTCCAAACGTTATACGCACGTTTGAATACACGAACGGGATAACGAACTTTCCTTGCGTATTATTTTGCCCCGTTATGCATACGGATGCAAACTCTTTCTATAAATGTTAACAATTATGAAATACTTGAGGCTAATTTTTTCAATATTCATTGCGTATTATTGCTTGCATAAGGTTATAAAGCTGAATAATTTTTCGCTCACAAATTGTGTATTAAGGTATCTTTTACACAAATACCAGCACATTTATGTATCATGAAAGTTAAAACAATCTATGTTGATCATGTACATAAACAAAAATTTATACTACTATCGATTTGAGCGGATATAACTATGGAGAAATACATGCAAAAAGATAGCTCAACAACAGGTGTTCATGCAAAAGTTTTACATGATATACAACTCTATCGATCCCCACGGCTTGCAGATTTTAATGCAAAGCTTGTACCCAATATAGATCCGCACACTGTTTTGGGAATACGAACACCTCTTTTACGCACGTACGCAAACAATGCAGACGAAAAACTTTGCCACGAATTTTTACAGGCATTGCCACATCCGTATCTCGAAATGAATATGATACATATGATTATGCTTAATAATGAGATTCATTTTGAAACGTGGACAGACGCAATGGACGCATTTATCCCCTTTTGCAATAATTGGATGGTAACGGATTGCACTGCACCCAAGATGCTTAAGAAAAACTCTATGCATTATGCAAGACAAGCAATAGAGTGGCTGCAAAAAGATGATCGATGGGGTAAGCGCATTGCTCTTGTTTTGCTTATAAAACTTGTTGGTTGCTCTAAGCTGGCGCAAAAAGAAAAGTCGGCTAGCTTAGATATCATTGCAAACTTATCTCACGATATACCCTACTATGTGCAAATGGGCGCAGCGTGGTATATACAAACGCTTTATAAGAAAGACCCTAATTCTATAACCAACTATCTAAAAAATAATACACATCTTGACACGCGTATTAAAAAGCGAAGCATACAAAAAATCCGAGAAGGAAAACAGATTATCACAGGCAACAATGCGTAATAGTGTTTCAGAAAAAATTAGAGTAAGAGTTTGAGATACTAAAAGTGTACAAGTAGCCCCTTATAAGGGAACTGGCAGGTGTGACATAAACAAAAACGCACGATTGCTCGTGCGTATTCATCAATTTGTAATTAGATACTTAACTAAGCCCAAATGTAAGCTTAAATGACACCCAAAGGAAATGTTAAAGCCATTACACAAATGCACAAACCAAAAATAAGTGCCATGATAATGGTGAGACGATCAAGATTTTTCTCCCAAACGCCCGAACCAGCAGTTGAATTATACATCGAAGAAGCAATCATGTCGGAAACGCCTGTTCCTTTTCCTGAATGCATCAGAATAAGAATAACAGTAAAGAAACCAGAAAGTGCAAGCACAACCAGAAGAGCAAAATTAAGTGGACTCACGAATACTCCTTTTCATCGCATACAGCAGACGCACATCATGCGTATGTGTTACGCGAACACACAACAAAACACATGTATGATAACACAAACTTGAGGTATAAGCTAAAGCTAGACAAAATTGGTAGAAAAGATGGAGCACCAAAGGTAAAAAAACCAATCGGTTAATTTAAAAAGATAATCCAACATGCTCAAAAAAAGAAGCAGATATCTACTGATACCTGCTTCTTAAAACGTATTAAAACAGCGCTTCTACACAAACGTGCATAAAAGCATCTTGTTTACACGCTATTTTGCAGCTTTAACCATAGCGGCAAAAGAATCGGCCTTAAGAGAAGCTCCGCCAACCAATGCACCATCAACATCGGGTTCTTCAAGGAAGCCCTTGATATTTTCAGGTTTTGCAGATCCGCCATAAAGAATGCGAATGCCAGAGCTGAGCTCTTCGCCAAAGATTTCTTTAAGGGTAGAACGAATGGCCGAGCAAACCTCTTGTGCATCGGCAGCAGTAGCAGTTTTGCCTGTGCCAATAGCCCAAATTGGCTCGTATGCAACTACATATTGTGATGGATCAGTAAGCTTTAAGCCTTTGGTGTCTGCTTTAATTTGCTCAACAACAAACTCAACATGCTTACCAGCTTCACGAACCTCAAGGCTTTCACCGCAGCAAGAAATTGGAACAATATGATGAGCAAGCAAAGCCTGTGCCTTCTTGTTTATATCCTCATCGGTTTCTCCAAAATAGCCACGACGCTCGGAGTGTCCAATAATGCAGTAGGTTGCTCCAACACTTGTAAGCATAGAAGGAGCAGTTTCTCCGGTATATGCACCTGATTCTTCCCAATATACATTTTGAGCACCAAGAGCAATTTGAGCCGAGCTTTGTTTAAGAACATCGGCAACGCTTTTAAGGTCAACAGTTGGTGGGCAAACAACAACATCAACCGAACCAGTTCCATCTTGCAATTCATCAACCAAGCCAGATGCAAGTTCTGTAGCTTCGTTGACATTTTTATTCATTTTCCAGTTGCCTGCGATCATTACATTACGCATCTAAAAGCGCCTCCACTCCTGGAAGTGCCTTGCCTTCAACAAGCTCCATAGATGCTCCACCACCAGTAGAGATCCAGCTCATCTTATCTGCAAGGCAAAACTTATTGATAGCTGCAACAGAGTCTCCACCACCAATAATTGAGGTGCAAGAAGAATCTGCAATAGCTTTTGCAACAACTTCGGTACCGTGTGCAAATTGATCCATTTCGAATACGCCCATAGGACCATTCCAAAATACGGTGGCAGCACCAGAAACAGCATCTGCATAGAGTTTCTCGGTCTTAGGACCAATATCCATGCCCATACGGTCACTAGGAATAGCATTAGAAGCAACAGCTTCTCCTACAGCGTCTTCGCCAAAGTGATCGGTAACAATGTTGTCAACAGGAAGCAAAATCTTAACGCCTTTTTCTTGTGCTTTCTTGAGCATTTCACCTGCACGCTCAACCCAATCGGGCTCTTGAAGCGACGTACCAACTTGGTAACCTTGAGCAAGGAAGAATGTATAAGCCATGCCACCGCCGATAATAAGCGTGTCACATGAATCAATTAAGTGGTCAAGAACGCCAATTTTGCTTGAAACTTTAGAACCACCAACAATAGCAACAAACGGACGCTTAGGCTCAGAGAAAATAGAAGTAAGCGTATCAACTTCTTTTTCGAGCAAAAAGCCTGCAACAGCAGGGATATATGCAGCAGGTCCTACGACAGAGCCTTGTGCACGATGGGCGGTACCAAAGGCGTCGAGTACAAAAATGTCACCATATGATGCAAGCTTCTTTGCAACTTCAGGGTCATTTTTCTTTTCAGCCTTTAAGAAGCGAACGTTCTCAAGCAATAAAATGTCGCCTGGTTTTACCGCTTCAACAGCAGCTTTGGCCTCTTCGCCATAGGTATCAGCTACAAAAGATACTTTATAGCCGCTCAATTCCTCAAGTTTTTTAGCAACAGGAGCCAAAGAAAGAGCTTCTTCGTAACCAGTGCCCGCAGGACGACCTAAGTGGCTCATAAGTACAATACCTGCACCATGTTCTTTAAGGTACTTAATGGTAGGAATAGCTTTTTGAATACGGGTAATATCGCCTACGACACCGTCTTTTACCGGTACGTTAAAGTCAACACGCATAAGAACGCGTTTGCCATTAACGTCTATGTCGCGAACGGTCTTTTTTGTAAAGGCCATAGTAAGACTCCTTTTAACTTTTAGACGCACCGTTGAAGTACGAATATGCGTCTGATGTGCACGGAATACACAATTTCAATAAAAAGGCACGGTCGCGGCTATGTTTAGCTGCTACCGCGCCTTGTGGCTTCGCAAACTAGTAAAGCTGACTAAGCAACAAATTTCTCGAAGTACTTAATAGTACGTACCATTTGTGAAGTGTAAGAGTTCTCGTTGTCGTACCAAGAAACAACCTCTACCTGATAAAGACCATTGCCAAGATCTTGAACCATGGTTTGAGTTGCATCAAACAAAGAACCATAAGTCATACCGATAATGTCGGAAGAAACGATAGGATCTTCATTGTAACCAAAGGTCTCAGGATCGCTTGCAGCCTTCATAGCAGCGTTGATAGAGTCAACGGTGATCTCTTTGTCGCTCTTAACTACTGCAAAGAGAAGTGTAGTTGAACCAGTTGGTACAGGAACACGCTGAGCAGAACCGATAAGTTTACCGTTAAGCTCAGGAATTACCAAACCAATTGCCTTAGCAGCACCAGTTGAGTTAGGAACAATGTTGATAGCTGCTGCACGAGCACGACGGAGATCGCCTTTACGGTGAGGACCATCCAAAACCATTTGGTCGCCAGTAAATGCGTGAATGGTGCTCATGATACCGCTTTGGATTGGAGCATAGTCATTAAGTGCTTTAGCCATAGGAGCAAGGCAGTTAGTGGTGCAGGAAGCAGCAGAAATGATGTTGTCGTCCTTGGTAAGGATTTCGTGGTTTACATTGTAAACAATGGTAGGAAGATCTTTACCTGCAGGAGCAGAAATAACAACCTTCTTAGCACCTGCATCAATGTGAGCCTGAGCCTTAGCTTTTGAAGTGTAAAAACCAGTGCACTCAAGTACAACGTCTACATTAAGCTCGCCCCAAGGAAGATTGTGAGCATCTGCTTCTTTGTAAATCTTAATAGTCTTACCATCGACAGTAATAGAGTCTTCACCAGCAACAACAGAGTGATTGCGTGCGTAGTTGCCTTGTGAAGAGTCATACTTGAGGAGGTTAGCGAGCATCTTTGGATCGGTTAAATCGTTAATTGCAACGATTTCTGAACCTTCGTGACCGAACATTTGACGGAAGGCCAAACGACCAATACGACCAAAGCCGTTGATAGCAACCTTAACTGCCATGCTTTCTCCTTTCGCAAGGTTTGCAGGAAGCCTATCTTCCTTCACGAACCTTTTGCATTAATACACGACTAAATAAAACATATATAGTGTAGCTAAACATGTAGCTAAAAAAGTGGCAAAGCACCTTCAAGACATAAACAATGAATTTTTAACCAAGTTGAATATGAATTGATATACAATTTTGTAAACGGTTGAAAAGTTCATGTGAACGTCTTCACAACATGTAGTTTACAACGTTTTGTCATCATTTGGAAACAAAAATCAAAAGTTTTTTATTTAGCACAAATCTTATACGTACTCACTTATATTTTCTTGCTATTTAGATATCTATCTGTGTAATAAATAGGCCGCTCAACTGCTAAATGTTGATTAATGGAGAGTTTGTACAAAAAAAGAGGCTGAGTAAAACCAGCCTCTTTTTAAACATTCAAAAGTTGCTATGGAGCAACGATGTATTAACGAGCTTAACGTCTAAGCTTCGGTGGAAGCTTGTGAGTCAGCATCTTCTGCAGGTGCTTCATCAGCAGGTGCAGCATCGTTTGCCTCTTCGCCTTCGTCTACACCAAGGGTTTCTGCAGCTGCTTTAATAGACAAAGAAATACGACGACGCTCAAGGTCAATTTCCATAACCTTAACTTGTACAACATCGCCAACTTTGCATACTTGAGCAGGAGCATCTACATGAGCCTTTGCCATCTCTGAAATGTGAACCAAGCCCTCTACCCCATTACCAAGGTCTACAAATGCACCAAAGGTAACAAGTTTAGTTACGGTACCTTCAACGATTGCGCCAATTGGGTACTTCTTAACAAGAACACGCCATGGATCCTCGGTAGTTTGCTTAAGACCCAAAGAAATGCGCTCACGGTTAAGGTCGATATCCAAAACCTGAACTTCTACTTCTTGACCAACTTTTACAACCTCTGCTGGGTGGTTAACGTGGTTCCAAGAAAGCTCTGAAATGTGGATAAGACCGTCGATACCGCCAAGGTCTACAAATGCACCAAATTCAACAATAGAAGAAACGGTACCTTTAAGTTTCATACCAGGTTTAAGCTTGGTAAGAATCTCAGAACGCTCGGCTTTGCGTGCAGCTTCCAATACAACACGACGAGAAAGAACAACGTTATTACGGTTGCGATCCATCTCGATAACACGAGCCTCAATGCGAGTTCCCATGTAAGCGCTTAGATCTTTAACACGGCGAAGGTCTACAAGAGAAGCAGGCAAGAATCCGCGAAGACCGATATCAAGGATAAGACCACCCTTAACAACCTCGATAACTTCACCTTCAACATTAACGCCAGCTTTAAACTTCTCTTCAACAGCATTCCAAGCACGCTCGTACTCGGCACGTTTCTTAGAAAGAATAAGACGACCTTCTTTGTCTTCTTTTTGAAGAACCAAAGCCTCGATGGTGTCGCCCATATGTACAAGCTCTTCTGGGCTTGCATCTTTACGAATAGACAACTCACGGGCTGGAATTACGCCTTCGGACTTAAAGCCGATGTCCAACAATACCTCATCGTGCTCAATTTTAACAACGGTACCTGTTACCAGGTCTCCCTCATCAAAATCGGTGATGGTTCCATCGATAAGGCTATTAAGCTCATCATCGGAAACATCATCTAATGAGAAAATAGACGAGTTTTGAATCTCACTCAAAGGTGGACCCCTTTCAAATACGGGGCCCCGGTACATGGTTGGTGCTTTAATCACAAGGCGTGGTAAAGCTTGTTTACAAACAAATGCAAACGTACATGCTCTCGGGGGCCAACAGATATAAGTGCAAAGCTGCTACGCACACGCATGTATGCACGAAACAACATATGCATTAAACAGAATATCTTATTAGGTATGGTGATTTCAAGATTTTTTTGTAAAAAATAGCAATTTCATTTCAATATCAAAAACTCAAGCTACCTAGTTTAGCATTTCTTAAAAATATGCCCGCCTCAAGCGAGACGGGCATATCAAACCTTGATACAAACAAGATGTTGTAAACGGTTTAAGAATCTACACAACCATTAACGTAATACCATTAACGCAACACTTAAGATAATCAAGTTGCTAATAACAATAGCTATAACAACTCGAACTACAAACTTAAGCCAAGTTCCGTACTCAATACGGGAGAGTGCCAAACCACCCATAATTGCACCATTGGTAGGAGTAAACAGATTTACAACACCAGAAGCAGATGCAAAGATCATAACCATAACCGCAGGGTTAAAGCCGAGGTTTTGAGCAAGAGGTCCCATAATTGGCATAGAAACCGTTGCCATACCAGACGTTGATGGAATAAGGAATGACAGTACAAAGTACAGGAAATATGCACCTACCGAGAAGACAACACCTGACGTACCAGAAAGCGCCTCGGATGACGAGTTAAGAATCCAGTCTGCCAAACCAGTTGAGCTCATAAGAACAGAAACAGCACGAGAAACTGCAATAATCATAGCAACGCTTATGATCTCGCCAGATCCGCGCATGAAGGAATCAACAATTTCGTGCTCGGATAAACCGCCAACAACACCAATAACAATGGCCATAAGAAGGAACCAGGTAGTTGATTCAGGGAAGTACCATTGCCCCAGTGGGACACCAGTTAGCAAGGAAGACCAACCAGCATTATCAACTACTTCTTTTTTAACACTAAAGTTTGCATTGCCTTCGATTTTAAGTTCACCAAGCTCTTTTTCTTTAAAAGTCTTAGTAAGGTCTGCAGGAGCCACTTGTGTTACTTCATCGTGAGAAGCTGCATCACATTCAAAGAAGTCAACGCCAAGCTTTGTCCAAGGAATGAAAGAGATGATCATGATAACAAAGGTAATAGCAAAAATCCACAAAGAAATTCTTTGTCTTGTGGTCAGTGCAACATCTTTATTAGTTTCCTCTTCTTCAGTTCTGTATACTTCATCGGCAGCTTTAACTTCGTCAAGACTCATTAACGTACGACTTGGATCTGCTTTAACGCTTTTTGCATACTGCATCGTAAAGAAAACGGCAATAGCATAGGAAACAACAAGTAAAACAGCACCAAGACCAATAATAACGCCTTGGTCTACTGTAATGCCTTTATCGACCAAAGCCGATGCAGCAACACCAGTACAAAATGGGTTAACAGTTGAGCCCAAGCAACCAACACCAGCACCAAGAAGCACGATCATAGCACCTGTAAGTGAATCATAGCCTGCAGCCATCATAGTTGCAGAAAGAAGAGCATAGAATCCAACCGTCTCTTCGCACATGCCATAGGTAGATCCGCCAAGAGCAAACAATGCCATAAGGATTGGAATGAGTTTAAGCTCATTACCTTTCATGTTCTTGACCAGTACGGAAATACCAGTGTTAAGAGCATCTGTTTTGTTAACGATGCCTAAAAAGCCACCAATAACCAAAACAAATAAACACACACCAAGCGCATCTCCAAATCCCTTAACAGGGCTCATGAAGAAATCACCCAACGTAACAGCTGTAATACCAGGAACAAAGGGAGCTATTGCTACCGATATCAGCGCTACAAGGATGAGGAGAATGAAGATAATGGAGAAGGATGTAAGCATCTCTCTCTTTTTCTTCGGTTGCGTAGTTGTAGAACTCATTTCGCAACTCCTTTCACCACAAACATACATTACATGTTTCGCCATCAACATGCTCAAACTCTGCACATCGGGCTCTTTGTAAGAATATTGTAGAACATATGAAGAAATTTTGATAGAGTCAATCATGTAATTCGGTTAACGTTATGCATTAAAGCGTTAACGGTATTGAATATCATTATTTAGCGCTTTATAAACCAGTCCGGAATGCTACAGATACGCACGCGCAGAAACAAGCAACATAAATTCTTGTATTACCTTGTGTTTTATTAAATATCAATACGACAGATTTTTTATTTATAAGATTCTATATAAAAGATGCCTTTTAGATTCTTACGTATAAGCCAGCATTTTTATGCAATATAGTTATTATTTTATTCATAAATTAGAAAAAATACGTATTAAGCACTGTATACATGAATAATAAACACAACGCACTATTCTACGTATATGTTTGTTTATAAAAAACCTGCATCTTAGGTGCAACCTAAGATGCAGGTGAATACTAACTATACGTGCTAACTTTCACGCAAAATCTTATAAGGAGCAAACAGCTTAAAAATTAAACCTTCTATTTAAGCGTTGCGTACATAACAGCCTTAATGGTGTGCATACGATTTTCTGCTTCGTCAAATACCTTAGACTGTTTAGACTCAAAGACCTCGTCGGCAACTTCCATCTCGGTAACGCCAAATTTCTCGGCAATATCTTTACCAATGGTGGTGTTTGTGTCGTGGAAAGAAGGCAGGCAGTGCATGAAGATTACATCGTCGTGTGCATTTGCCATAACTTCTTTGGTAACACGATAAGGCTCCAAAAGTTTAATGCGCTCTGCCCAAATGTTATCAGGCTCGCCCATAGATACCCAAATGTCGGTGTAGATAACATCGGCATTTTTGGTTCCTTCGTGAACGTCTTCGGTAAGCGCAATGGTTGAACCATGTTCAGCAGCCAGCTTTTTGCAAGTTTCTACAAGCTCAGGATGTGGCATTTGTTCGCGCGGACCGCAAGCGGTAAAGTTAAGACCAAGCTTTGCACAAGCAACCATAAGCGAATTGCCCACATTGTTACCAGCATCGCCCATAAAGGTAAAGTTAAGACCTTTTAAGCGACCAAAGTTCTCTTGAATAGTAAGCATATCGGCAATCATTTGAGTTGGGTGGAACTCAGTAGTAAGTCCATTCCAAACAGGAACGCCAGCATTTTTTGCTAAACACTCAACCTTTTCTTGCTCAAAACCACGATACTCAATACCATCATACATACGACCCAAAACGCGCGCGGTATCTTCGATAGACTCTTTTTTACCCATCTGCGAAGATCCTGGCTCAAGGTACGTAACGCCCATACCTAAGTCCATACCGCCAACCTCAAACGAGCAGCGCGTACGAGTTGAGGTTTTCTCAAATAGAAGAACAATGTTTTTGCCTTCAAGATAACGATGCGGTACACCTGCCATTTTCATGCGTTTGAATTCGGCACTTAAGTTGATGAGGTATTTAATTTCCTCGGTTGAGAAATCGAGCAATTTCAGAAAGCTTCTACCACTTAAATTAACACCCATGTGTTTTCCTTTCTAAAGGACAGTCATATAAAACCGGAAGTGTTTAACTTCCGGTTTATAATCTGTTACAAATCTTCACGAACAAACGGCATGCTCATACAACGTGGACCTCCGCGACCACGAGAAAGCTCGGCTGATGGTACAACCAAAAGCTCAAGACCAGCTTTATACAGCGCGTCATTTGTTACCGTATTGCGCTGATAGACGCAAATCTTACCAGGCGCAACGGTGAGCGTGTTGGAACCATCATTCCACTGTTCACGAGCGGCGGCAACAGGATCACCATTACCACACTGAATCAGCGTAACATGATCAAGACCCAAAGCTTTGCTTAAGATGTGCTCAAGCGTGTCGTTCATTTCTTCGATCTTAACTTCTCCAGGTACTGAACCTGCAGTCAGCTTAAATACCTGCAAAGTGCCCAAAATACCAGGATGAATGGTGAACTTATCAACATCAATTTGCGTAAAGACTGTATCAAGATGCATGAACGCACGAGATACCGGAATGTTAAACGCATAAATTGTATCGATTTCGCACTCATCGGACTTATCCCAGAACATATGCTGTGCTAAGCAGTCAATAGCAGAAGCTTGGGTACGCTGTGAAATACCAATGGCAATGGTATGCGCATTGAGGTTGAGTACGTCTCCACCTTCTGTATGATAAGCTGCATCGCGACGATACCATAAAGGAGCATCGTTATAATCGGGATGGTCGCGGAAAATATATTTACCAAAGAGTGTTTCGCGATTGCGTGTAACCGAGAACATACGATTAAGATTAACGCCTTTGCCAACAATGGCAAATGGGTCACGAGTAAAGTATGTATTAGGCATGGGGTCAATTAACAAATCGGAATCGGAACCTTGGTTCATATTTACCATGTCTACCAAAAGATTATTGGAACGATCAGGTAAATCGATCTCGTTCTTGCGGATTCCTGCGATACATTTTTCTACAAATGTTTGCGTATCTTTAATTGAATCCATAAATTCTTTAACGGCAGCACGCGTATGAGTCCCATGAAGGCCTGATTCATCAAGCCATTGATTGGTAAATTCCTCTCGCGAACCGGCTGCATCAAGAGCCTCAGCAACCAGTTTCTCAAGATACAAAACTTCTACACCCTGCTCGCGTAAAATTTCGGCAAAACGATCGTGTTCTGCTTGAGCAACATCGAGAAATGGCACATCGTCAAATAAAAGGCGTCCTAAATCATCTGGCGGAAGATTAAGAAGCTCTTCGCCTGGGCGATGAAGCAAAACCTTTTTAAGAGTACCAATCTCGCTGTGGACGTATAGCCCGTTAGCCATGATGCCTCCTGTAATCCGATTTGAGACTAAAGCCATGCTATAAAGAAAAAGACCTTAGCACTCTAACATCAATATGAGCACACAAAATGTGTACCTATTGAGAGTATATCCAATAATTAAAGTATGGACCATCTTATGCCAGAAGTCTCGGTTAACGGTATAAGTTTTTATCTAAGTGGCTCAATTATTCATTAATAATATATTTACCTGCGCATATTCAAAAATATCCTGTATAAACCATGAGGTAGTTTTTTATCTCACGATATACTTAAAAGCGAACGTAAGCAAAGTATGTTTGCTTTTTTATTCGATATTAATTGTTTTTTATTCATTTTATGGCTCATGTATGCGATACAAATATCCAATATGAAATATGTATGAACACGCATCAGACGCTCAAAATAGAGGATTTACTATGTGATACATACTAAAAAACAACAAGTAAGGATACACTAAAAGGAAGTATTAAAATACATATATATACATCAACGATCCCTTATTAAAGGAGTTAACGTTTATGGTGCAAAACAACAAGAACAAGCGTCAAAAGCTTATTCTGTATCTCATTATAGGGTTGGTAGCTGCTTTTATTGCACGCTCACTACTTATGCCAACACTAGGAGATACCCGTGTCGAGCAGGTAAGCTATAGTGAGTTTCTGCAAAAAGTTGAACGAGGCGAAGTAAAGAAAGTCCAACTTGATACAGGAACAAAGTCTATGCGTTTCACAACCAGTGATGGTGCAGGTGAAAAAGCATACGAAACAACGCAATTCCCCAACGATTCGAGCTTGGTTAAACGTATGGAAGCCCAAGGTGTTGATTTTTCGGCCAAAATACCTGACACCAGCAAGGACATGTGGATTTGGTTACTCATCAATTTGTCACCGTTTATCATTATTTTTGGTGGCGGCTGGCTTATCAATCGTCGTATTAAAAAGCAGATGGGCGAAGATAATCCTTCTATGAACTTTGGAGGAGGTTTTGGCGGTTTTGGACCTTTTGGTGGCGGATTTGGAAAATCAAATGCCAAAGAAGTAAAAGGCCAAGAAACTGGCGTTACCTTTAAAGATGTTGCCGGTCAAGATGAGGCAAAAGATTCGCTGCGTGAAATTGTAAGCTTTTTGGATAATCCTAAAAAATATGCAGCTATTGGCGCACGTTGCCCTAAAGGCGCTTTGCTTGTAGGACCTCCAGGTACAGGAAAGACGCTTCTAGCGCGCGCTGTTGCAGGTGAAGCTAAAGTGCCGTTTTTCCAAATATCGGGTTCTGAGTTTGTTGAAATGTTTGTAGGTAGAGGTGCGGCAAAAGTTCGCGACCTCTTTAAACAGGCAAAAGAGAAAGCTCCTTGTATTATCTTTATCGATGAGCTTGATACCGTTGGCAAAAAGCGTGGCGTGAGCGTTAACAGCAATGATGAGCGCGAGCAAACGCTTAACCAACTCCTTGCCGAGATGGATGGTTTTGATAACCATAAAGGCATTGTCGTACTTGCAGCAACCAATCGTCCCGAAACACTTGATTTGGCTTTGTTGCGTCCTGGTCGTTTTGACCGCCGAATTCCTGTAGAACTCCCCGATTTAACAGGACGCGAAGCAATACTTAAGCTTCATGCAAGCGACGTTAAGATGGAGCAAGGAATCGACTTTGCTCAGGTTGCTCGACAAACGCCAGGTACCTCGGGTGCAGATCTCGCTAACATGATAAATGAGGCGGCTTTGCGCGCTGTTCGTATGGGTCGCAGTCGTGTAAGCCAAAGTGATATTGAAGAATCAGTAGACGTAGTTGTTGCAGGCGAAAAGAAAAAAACAGCCGTGCTTTCCGAACACGAACGCAAAGTTGTTTCTTATCACGAAACAGGACACGCCATTGTTGCGGCAGTTCAAAATGGACGCTCCCCTGTTTCAAAAATTACGATTATTCCTCGTACCTCAGGTGCGCTTGGTTTTACTATGCAAGCCGAAGAAGATCAGCGCTACCTAACAACCAAAGAGGAATACAAACAGCGTTTGGCGGTATTATGCGGTGGTCGTGCTGCTGAAGAGCTTATATTTGGTCATATGTCATCAGGTGCGGCAGACGACATTGAAAAAGCTACTAAAATTGCGCGCGCGATGGTAACTCAGCTGGGTATGTCATCGCAATTTGGCATGGTTGCCCTTGGTCAAACTCGTAATAAGTACTTAGGTGGAGGATCTGAGCTCACCTGCTCTGAAGGAACAGCACAACAAATTGATAAAGAAATTCAAGATCTTATCCGTGAAGCTCATGAAACGGCGCTAAAAACTCTTGAAGCATATAAATTTAAGTTGCATGAAATTGCAAGATATTTACAACTTAAAGAAACAATTACGGGTGACGAGTTTATGCAGATGCTTAATCGAAAAGATGGTTTTGCTCCAAGCACAAACACAGATACCCAGTAGTTTTTTGTGGTAAGAAGCGTCTTGTACTTAAGAATCTATTTGAATCCCCCACGTGCTTTGAACACGTGGGGGATTTATTATGCATAAGATTTGTAAAACACGAGACGCGGTATGCATGTTAGAAATATGCTATATGCCTAAAATTTGCGGTGATCTAAAACTATTGCAGGTCAAACAGGTTAAACGCATACTTGGCACTGAAGCATCCATAAAGGTTAATAAAAAAACGACCGAAAACTTCGGCCGTTAGAAATCACGTGGTCGGGTGGACTGGATTCGAACCAGCGACCCCTTGACCCCCAGTCAAGTGCGCTACCAAACTGCGCCACCACCCGAAATATACAAAACTACGTTTTGCGCCTACTTATAGTAACACGTTTATGAATTATTCATCTTGAACTTTACAGCTTCCACAATTTTTCACAAGTACACAACAAAGCACCCACGCTAAAAATTATGCTCATCTTCCAAGAGAGTTATTTATCGCCCGATAAACTATGCATTATCAAACTGTGAGGCAAACAGTTGCGCATACTCACCATGTTTTGCAAGTAACTCGGTATGCGTTCCCTGCTCGACCATAGACCCTTTGTCCATAACAATTATATGGTCAGCATCCTTAATTGTGGAAAGCCGATGCGCTACCACAATACAAGAGCGCCTCTCCATCAGCTTTTGTAAAGCCTGCGTTACTTGAGCTTCACTACGCGTATCAAGCGAGCTTGTAGGCTCATCCAAAAGCAAGATCTCGGGATTAAACACCAGCGCGCGAGCAATACAAATGAGCTGAATTTGTCCTTTTGAAAGTCGCGTATCGTTTTGAGAAAGATGCGTGTCATAACCTTGTGGCAACTGTGAGATAAAATCATGCGCTCCCACTTTAATTGCTACCGAACGAATATATTCAGGCGTGGCATTTGAGCTTCCATAGGCAATATTTTCGTATACGCTTGCATTTATAAGGCTTACATCTTGCAAAACCATGCCAAAATGTTTGCGAACCTCTTGTGCACTCAGTTGACGATACGGCACTTCCCTAAAATAGATCTCACCCGATCCAAGCGGATACAGGCGCATAAGCAGATGAAGCAAAGTTGATTTACCACAGCCCGTATGACCTACTAAAGCCAATGTTTGATGGGGATATACCTCAAACGAAAGATCGTGGATAACATTATGTGTTCCATCGTAAGAAAAAGAAATGTTTGAGACTTTTAGAAGTGGTGTGCAAGGTGCACTTACATATGTAGGCGTATGGCATATGCGCTGTGTACGGCGTACATCGTAAGAATCGCAAGGGTCACATGCATTGGACATATCACCTGTAGTACGAACAGACGCAGTGTTTGTAACTTCGCACGGTGCAGAGCTACCATCAAAGACTTCATCTGAATTGTTCTCATAAGTTTTTGCAAACATAAGAAGCTGAACAATTCTAATCATTGATGTATAGGCCGTTTGAATTTGTGTAGATAATCCTGATAGTTCGTTAATTGGCTTAGTAAGCTGTTGCGTATACACCAATAAACTCACCAACGCACCAACGCTTAAGTGCCCAAACTGTTGTGTTACCACGCAAAATGCACCCAATGTTACCACAAATGCATATAAAAGATTTTGAATTAGGCGCGTGGTAGGATTTGCTAACGAACTCAAAAACTGAGCGCGCTTTGCTTGTACTTCAACCTTGTGATTAAGCGCACAAAACTGTTGAGAGCGCACTCGAAAAGCGCATGTGGTTCGTAACAATTTTTGCATACGTGCGCTTTCGTGAATGAATTGCATCATGTTTTCTTGCGCGCGCAGTTGTGCCTCAAAATAGGACTGTCCACGAGAGGCAATATAGGAATTGATAAACATAAAACACGGCAGCAAAACAATAATGATAAGAGCCATCTGCCAACACAGAAGGCACATGCACACAAACGAACCCACAATAATGATAAGCCCTCGTACGCTTTGATTGAGTGCAAGAATAAGACCATCGGATATTTGGTCACAATCCATGATAAGACGATTGTGAATATCGCTCACCACATCTTTAGTAATATAGGTAAGCGGTATATGTTGAATGAGCGCAAAACATCTACTTCTGAGAGCACGAATACTTTGCACGCAGGCATGTGTAAAACGCACAACGCCTGTCCATTCAAACAGAGCGCTTGCCATAATTGAGACAAGCAGAAGGAGCAAATACGTTGATAGAGACGGCATGCCCGGCGTAAAAAGTGCATCAACCGATAAACCAATACAAAGCGGAATGCTAAAAGAACAACATGAAGCCAGCATACACAATACGATGCTTTGTATAAATGAAGCTGTCATAGGCTTAAAAAACGGCAAAAGAAAATGCACAAGTTCTGAGCGCGTGGGCGCAACAGCATGAAAAACAAGCGCATCCGTCTTAGAATGTGCAGCACTCGAGCCAGATGCCTGCGAATTTTGTGTATTAGAAACTATAGTTTGTGCCGAACCAGCTGCAACATAAGGATTTTTCATCGCATCCAATTCCTTTTTTAATGTTTGCTCATTTTATTGCGTACTTTACCTGTATAACCTGCATCTACTATCGCAACACGTCATTCTCGCGTATACGCATGTTGTGTTTCATAGAGCTCCTGATACACCTTACATGACTGTAAAAGCTCTGTATGCGTACCCACGCCAACCAGGCGTCCTTTATCCAAAACTAACGTCATATCTGCGCATTTCACATGACTTATCTGCTGAGATACAAGCACAACGCAGCTCTGCTTGGCTCGGTTAAGAAGATTTTGCGCAACCTTTTGCTCGGTAAGTGCGTCAAGCGCCGATAAACTATCATCTAATAAAATATGTGACGCGCGCGAAGCAAATGCACGTGCAAGTGCTAAACGCTGCTTTTGACCACCTGACATTTGAGCCGAGCCGTGAGTAACAAAGGTATCAACTCCTCTGTCAAGGCTGTGAACAAAATCAAACGCGCACGCCTGCTTAAGCGCATCGTTTATATCTGCATCAGTTAACGTATCATTGCCAAGAGATATAAAATCACGAATTGAAGTTTGTAACAGCGCCGTTGTTTGAGGTACATAACATATGTTTTGAGAACATACGTTAGAGTCAAGCTGTGAAAGATTATATCCGCCAAAACGAATCACACCTTTTTGAGGAGCATACAGCTGAGCTAAAAGTGCTAAAAGCGTTGACTTTCCCGATCCAACCGATCCAACAACCCCAATAAAGCCACGTACAGGGATTGTGCAGGTAATATCGGTAAGAGCAAAACCATCCTCGGCTGTTGATGCTCTATCTTGGGACACCCCACACAAACCCGTGTCCTTAGAAGCATTACCTGTAACTTGGGTACTTGTGCAACTACAAGGGTTATAGGTAAAACTCACATGATCTAAAGCGTATTGAGCATTCGTAGATATCGAAGCATCTACCAAGGCATCGGCAGCAAGGGCATGATCTGCTGACGTTGAATCCTTACAGGTACAGATTTCCATAACGCGTGCAGAAGCAGAAGAGGCTTTGGTAAATACCAACATAAGGTTTGAAATATAGACAATTGCCAAAAGTGTTTGCGTCATATAGTTTATCAAAGCAACTAAGGTACCTTGAGAAATGTTGAACATAGAAAAAAGTGCATATCCGCGCAGCGACGCCACATACATAAGCATCATAATGCCCATATTCATAATTCCAAACGTTACTGGAGACAAAAGCGCAGAAATGCGGCTTGTTGATTCAAGAAGCTGCGTATAGTGTTGATGATCATCTTCAAAACGCTTCATTTCTATCTTTTGTGTACGATACGCTCTTACAAGTTCAACAAGTTCCAAATTTTGCAATACATGATCGCTTAAGGTATCAAGTGTACGCTGTAAAAGCGCAAACATACGTGAGAGTCTTTGAATTGCCCACGCAAAAATAAGTGCCACGAGTGGAATACAAATACAAAAAATCAATCCGTAACGCCAGTTCAAAATCAGTGCAGAGACAATTGATGCAATTGCTAACAAAGGACAGCGAATAAGTTGCCTAATAGCAAGTGCAATCATAAGCTGTATTTGATTAACATCAGTAATTGAGCGATTCACCAGCGTTGAGGTAGAAAATTTATGCAGGGATAAAAGCGGCAGGGTTGAAATTTTTGAAAAAAGTTCACGGCGCACATCACAAGCAACATTAACAGAAACCTGTGCAGCAACTGATTGACAAATAAGTGTTGCGCCATAACTAATAACAGCTGCGGCTACCAACCATGCACCGTAGTACATACAAACCGTAAAACTATGGTGCATGATGCCTTCGTCAATCAGGCGCATAACAAAATATGGTGTTATGACCTCAAAAATAACTTCTACTGCTTTTCCTGCCATACCACATAATGCTTGCAATCTATATGGCATTACAAAGCGTTTTAGCATGTCAAGCATACCTACTCCAAACAAATGTCGAGCATGTATCTCATCAAAAGACATGCTCTAAAGTGATTCAAGTTTTTCAGACAGCGTAAGCCACTGAGTTTCTAGTTCATCAACTAACCTTTGCGCTTCACTTAACTGTTTTTGCAATTTTGCAAGTTGTTCATAGTCTGATCCATCACATGCTTGCATAAGTTTTTGAATTCGATCTGGTTCATCTTGTTGCTTGGTAAGCTTTCGTAAGACGGCATCGCATTGCTTTTTAAGCTCATAGCGCGACACACCATCACAAACTCGTTGTTGTTTTGCTGCACGATCTTTGTTTTTTGACATTGAACCAGAATCAAGTGCATGAGAAGAACTTGCATCTTTATCCTGTGAGACAAGACGCTGCATATATTCGTCTATGCCACGAGGCATATGAATAAGTTCTCCATTGAGCAAAGCATATATATCGTCACAAACACGTTCCATAAGATGACGATCGTGTGTAACTAAAAGAAGTGTTGCAGCCCACGAATCCAGAACATCCTCAAGCGCAGCAAGCATATCGGTATCTAAGTCATTTCCGGGCTCGTCGAGCACTAAAACATTAGGCTGTTCCAAAAGTGTAATCATAAGAGCTAAACGACGCAATTGTCCGCCCGAAAGATCACACAAACGACTTTTTTGATCAAGATTTCTAAAGCCTAGCCGTTCAAAAAGCTGCATGGGCGTATAACTCTTGCCATCAATATACACACTTGATTTTGATTGAGCTAACACGTGCTCAACCGTTTGGTTTTCCTTATGGGCAAAACATGACAAGTGCTGGTCAACGATGCCAAATACAACGGATTTTCCCACTTTTACAACGCCTTGCGAAGGCACTTGCTTAAGCGTCATGATTCGTAAAAGAGAGGATTTACCGCTTCCGTTTTCTCCCACAATGCCAATGCGCTCACCAGGTCCGATAATCCAATCGAGCGGTTTAATTACCTGATGAGAGCCATATGCACACGCAACATGCTCAAGTGTTATAACTTGTTTTCCTAAGCGCGTTGCAGCTAGAGCCTTAAGCTCAATCGAATTTCTTAGTGGCGGATCCAGCGCAACCATCTCTAAAGCAGCTTCAACCCTAAATTTAGGCTTTGAACTGCGAGCCTTAGCACCATGAGCAAGCCAATTAAGCTCTTTTCGTAACATATTTTGACGTTTAGTTTCCGCAACTTCGCTAAGCCGCTCACGTTCAACACGTTGTTGAATATAGGCGCTATATCCACCTTCAAATGGGTCAACGCAGCCGTCGTGGACTTCCCACATGTGATCGCATACCTCGTCTAAAAACCAACGATCATGCGTAACGATAACCGAGCTTAATCCATGAAGACGCTTACGATCTTTGAGATAAGAAGCAAGCCATGCAATGGTTGTCATATCCAGATGGTTGGTAGGCTCATCTAAAAGCAACACGTCCCATGATCCAAGGAGTACACGCGCCAAATCACAGCGATGGCGCTGGCCACCAGAAAGTTTGGAAATAGTGGTATCAAATGAAACATCTTGCAGCAAACGATTAATAAGAGAGCGCTTAAGAGGATCTTGTGCCCATTCGTAAGTTTCAAGAGACTGAAATACAACATCGCGAACAAGATCGGTATCCTTAAATGCATCACGCTGCGCAAGATAACCAATGGAAGAGGCATTACGAGTTATAACACATCCACTATCGGGCTCCATAATATGCGCAAGCACCTGAAGAAGCGTTGATTTTCCTCCGCCGTTTTGACCAACCACGCCTATGGTATCGCCTGCGCTCACTCCAAGCGACACGTTCGAAAGTAAAACCTTTGCAGAGCGTTCAACGCATATTTTATCTGCACTTATAACAACTGACATTGCGTTCCTTTAACTAATGTTTCTGTACCACGAGCCTTGTGTTATGCACTTGTTTGTATATGCAATAAAGACTTTACTTCGTTAAGAATAACGCGTGCAACTTCGGGCAACTCTTGTGTATCGTGGTGTATAAGACGATCGGGATATACGATGGTAATTTTGTCGGTTTGTGCACCAAAGGTAGACTCTGCTTTTGACACATCATTGGCAATAATGCACGTACATTGCTTAAACTTTAATTTTTCAGCAGCATTGTGCTCCACATCCTCGGTTTCGGCAGCAAAACCAATAACAATTTTTTGAGGATACAGACGCGCAACAGTTTGCAAAATATCGGGATTTTCAACAAGACGAAGCGTATATGACTTTGGGTTTTGCGTATGAGTACTGCCAGCACAATCAAGCGACACAGGACTTGAGTTTTCTGCATGAGATATGAACTCACCATGAGGCTTTTTGATTTTTTGCGGAGCAACTGTTTCTGCACGCCAATCCCCTACTGCAGCCGTGCAGATTATGACATCAGCACTCTTAGCAGCTTCAAGCGTTGCCTCATACATTTGTTTACCATCTACTACAGAAATAAACGAATCAACAAACGGTCTAGGCAAAACAGAAGGACCACTAATCAGTACCACACGCGCTTTTTGAGCGCAAGCAGCACGAGCCAGCATATAACCAAGCTTTCCTGTGGCATGATTTGAAATAAAGCGTATAGGATCAAGCGCCTCTCTGGTAGGGCCTGCCGTAATCACCACAGTTTTGCCAGCTAAGTCAGCAGAAGCACAACGCGCAATGCACATAACATACCAAGCAAGTTCAATAGGATCAACAAGCTTTCCCGTGGCATTATAACCACAAGCAAGATGACCACAAGCCGGATCAACAACGTAATAACCCCAAGATCTAAGGGTATTAACATTAGCCTGAGTTGAGCGCGCCTGCCACATATGCACATTCATAGCAGGGGCAATTACAACAGGAGTATGAACTGCTAAAAGCGTTGAACTTACCAAATCATCAGCAATTCCTGCTGCTAGTTTTGCCATGATATTTGCCGTTGCTGGAACAACCACACTTACCTCTGCCCAATCAGCAAGCTCGATATGGGCAATCGTGCTGTTGTGAGTAAAAAGCTCGGTATATACATCGTGTCCCGATATTGCCGCAAATGTTTGTGGGCCCACAAATTCGCAAGCTGCTTTTGTCATTGCAACGCGAACATCGCATCCGTGTTTTTGTAACTCTCGAAGCGTAAGTACAGCTTTATATGCGGCAATTCCTCCGCATACCACTAAAAGTACCTGTAAAGGTTTATCCGATGTCTTCATAGTTATTCCTCTACGGTCTATCTCTACGATCTGTCATGAGAAGCAATGATAAGCAAACGATGACAATACGGACATTCTGCAATAGTTTGATCTGCTTTGATCTTGTTATACAAACTGGGTTGCAGCTTAACACAGCAAACCGATGGCATATTTCCCTTAAGTTCTTCAACACAAATACCGTTAAATCTGCTTTTGAGGCTGGTATATAATGCCATATGCTCATGGGTAAGACCACATTTTACCTCGTCACGAGCATGCAATAACGAAGCAGCTTGACGCTTGATGTCTTCAATGTTTTGTGCTTGTCCGTCTTTAAGCGAGGTTAACTCCCCACGCAATTTTTCCTGTAAAAGATGGGCATTGTGCTCGGCTTTTTTAAATTTTTCTAAATCTGCTTTAAGCTTTTTTTCGTCAAATTGCAACTTTTCAAACTTCTTTGCAAGACTAGAAAGCTGAAGTTCCAAATCACTAATACGACGATAATCGCTGCCTGCAGATTGTGCCTCAAGCTTTACGTTTTGGGTAATTTCTTGCAAATGTGTTTGCATATCGTGATTATCTTGAAGCTCGGTTTCAATGTCTTTTCGTTGTGCCAACAGTTGAGTTTGTTGTTGTTTTAACTTTTTAAGTGCAGTAGTGCAAGCAGGTATGCGTTTGCCTTCAAGAAGGGCATGAAGTTGTTGGTTATACCGCATAAGCTGTATGTCAACCTCTTGAAGTTTAAGAAGTGCTTGATACTCTTTCATAGGGTTCCTTTCATGATACGAACAGCTTAGAGGGCAACTTGAGATGTAGTAACAATTGATAAAAGCGTATTTGCAAAACGTTTAAGCGTATCTTCGTCTACGCGCTCATCAAACGAAATGCGTAATGCACCAAGCGCGTCACGCTCGCAGATTCCTTGTGCGCGCAAAACATGAGATGCGCGGGCCGAATCCGAGGCACATGCAGATCCAGAAGATATGCCAAAGCCTTTACTATCTAGCTGCAACAAAATTGCCTGAGCATCACAGTCTTTTGCCAGTACACTTACAATTCCTGGAAGGCGTTTGTCAGCAAACGAAAGCGGAGTTGTTGGAGTTATGCGATCTGACGCACACAACATTTGCTCAAGCATATGTGCACGTGCAGCAACTGTAGACCGTCTTTGTTTTATATGTTCTATGCATTCACACGCTGTTTGTGCAAATGCTTCGCACAAACACACTGCTTGAGTACCAGGACGGGTGCCACCTTCTTGACCACCTCCAAAGGTAAGGGGCATAAAAGGCGTATTCCGTTTAAGAATTAAAGCACCAATACCCACTGGCCCACCAATTTTATGCGCCGCAATAGAACATGCATCTATCTGTTCTAAATCACAAGGAATACGGCCAAACGCTTGCACAGCATCGCTCATAACATAGGAACCTACCTCATGAGCGCAGCGCGCAAGTTCACGAATTGGCTGGATAACACCCGTTTCGTTATTAGCATACATAATGCAGGTAAGCGCAACGTGCTCGTCTAAGACAGCTCGTAATTGCTCACAGGTAATTTCGCCCGTTGACGAAGGGCGTACGTATACAACCTCAAATCCTTGTTCTTTAAGACGAGGAAGTGGTTCAAGACACGAATCGTGCTCAATTGCAGAAACAACAATCTTAGTACGATGTGGCTGTCTAAGCCGATATGCCGCTGCAATACCGCAGAGCGCCATATTATTAGATTCGGTACCACCAGAGGTAAAGTGCACCTCATAAGGATCTAGAGCTGTTGTGAAACATGAGGCAATCTCGCGACGACTACGCTCAAGTGCCGCATAAGCTAAACGTCCTGGTGTATGCAGCGAATTTGGATTGGCTCCTGCATAGGCAGACTCCTCATAAGCTTCTTGCGCCTGAAGAGAAATACGGCGCTGCGGAGCTGAAGCCGCATAATCAAGGTATACGTATGATGAAGATTTCATATTATGCACGCTTTGCTTCCAAAGCTCCGCGCTGAGCAGAGCTACGTAATGCTTCGATAGCAGCAGATCTATCGTGCGCGTTAAAGACCGATGAACCCGCAACCAGCATTGTTGCACCAGCGCGCGCCACATCGTATGCATTATGAGCATTGATGCCACCGTCTACTTCAATCACAGGATTAACACCGTGTTCGTCGCATAACGCTTTGACCTTTGCAATCTTTTTGCAGGTAGACTCAATAAATGATTGACCACCAAAACCAGGATTTACGCTCATAACCAAGACCATGTCTACATCTTCGATAACGTCGTCTAAATTCATGACTGCTGTTGCAGGATTAAGTGCAACACAAGCACGCTTATGAGCTGAATGAATAGTATCAATAAGTCGTTTTAAGTGAGTTTGAGCTTCCATATGAATGGTGAAGGAATCGGCGCCTGCATCAAGATACCACTCGAGCGTTGCCTCGGGATTATCAACCATCAGATGAACGTCAACGGGTAAATCACTAGAGGTCTTAACCGCGTGCAAGATTGGACATCCAAAACTTAAATTTGGAACAAAGTGTCCATCCATTACATCAAAATGCAGATAATCGGCTGTTGCAATAGATGAAAGTTCTTCTGAAAGCTTCATAAAATTGGCGGACAACATTGACGGTGCAATGCAAATGGGATGCGTATCCATGAGTGAACCCTTCTAATTGTTTGTTGACATACCATAAAATTCTTCGTGCGGAATTCTTTCAAGCAAAAGCGCAATGACGTCTTCGAGCTTGGCATGTTCATATAAAACTGAGTAGACCGAGTTGGTAAGCGGACTTTCAATAGAAAGCTTTTTGCATAACTCTTGTGTGCTCAAAGCAGCACGAGCCCCCTCAACAACCATTGACGTACGCTGTTCATATTCCTGCAAACTTTCTCCTTGCGAAAAAGCACAGCCAAACGAGCGATTGCGCGAGTGCACCGACGTACAAGTTGCAATAAGATCCCCCATACCTGCAAGACCCATACAGGTAAGTGATTTACCACCTTTTGCAATAACAATTCGACTAATTTCTGCAAGACCGCGTGTCATTAAAACTGCTAATGCGTTGTCTCCGTATCCCAAGCCGGTACAAATTCCACAGGCAATCGCCACCACATTTTTAATAGCAGCGCATAGCTCAACCCCAACTACATCGTCAGACAAATAGATTCTAAAATTTTCATTCATTATCAAACGTTGGAAAAATTGAGCAACCGATGCATGAGTCGCGGCAATAACAGCCGCCGAAATTTTACCTTTACAAATTTCCTCGGCGTGATTAGGGCCGCTCAACACCGCAATACGGGCAGGATTGCCCCAAACTTCGGACAAAACTTCGCTCATAGTATAGTTAGTATGATTTTCGATACCTTTTGTAAGAATAAGAACAGGCGTTTGTGAGTCTACATAGGGCTGGGCAGCTTGTGCACAAGCTCTAATAAATTGTGATGGCACAACCATAACTATTGCTTGTGCATCCTTCAAAACGCTTTGATAATCAGTTGATGCACTAACACAGGGGAGCATCGTATAGGTATTAAGTTGAACAGGATTACGATGATGTTCATTGATATAATCGGCTATTTCTTGATCGTGGGACCAAATCATAACTTGATCCGCATGAAGTCCAAGCAAGCCCGAAACAGCTGTACCCCAACTGCCTGATCCTATAACGGCAACTTTTGAAATCGACATCGGCTTTCCTTACTCTATTCTCTTAGCTTCAACTTACCTTTTATACGATATTCTATTGTGATGCACACAGAGTATGCTTATATCATAGAGGTTATTACAACAAAGAAACGTTGCAACACGGTGTATCTCCACAACTTTTAAGATTTTGCCTTTAAGGGTTTTTCCTCTCCTTTTATAAGACGTGCAATATTGTTACGATGCGCCCAAATAACCAAACAAGCAACCACGATAATAGGTATGAGTTCAAACGAGGTATAACCAAATACATATGCCCAGCACGGAAGTGCAATCGCAGCCGCTAACGACCCTAACGAAACGCGTTTTGAAGGTATCGTAAAAACAAAAAACGCCAAAAGTGCAAGCAAAGCCGTTTGCCAGCTGAGCACTAATGCCGCTCCAAATCCTACCGAGATTCCTTTGCCGCCCTTAAAATGCAGGTACGGAGAAAAAATATGACCACACACGCATGCTGCATAAACAACGCTATTAACAAACATACAAAGTTTATAAACATCAGAAAAAATCTGCGAAGTTGCACAAAATTGGATAAGTTCTTGTACGTGGATAGCGACAACCATATTCAGTACATAGATAGCTATGCCTAAACTTAAAGCGCCTTTTCCTGCATCACATAAAAGTGTAAGCGCCGCTGGTAGTTTTCCAGCTACGCGCGCTACATTGGTCATGCCTATATTACCGCTGCCTGCAGCTCTCACATCAACGTGACAAAACCTTTTTGTTAGAACCACGCCAAACGGTATGCCGCATACTGCATACACAAACACAAGCGCCACTACTACCGAAATGCAATACCCTTGCATAAAGCTCTCCTTAAAGGGTTAAGGTTTACCAGCTTACAGACTTAAAAAGTAAACACTTAATCTTTATTCCTAAACTTAAGCCGAATAGGCGTACCTTGCAAATCAAACGTTTCACGCAAACGATTTTCTAAGAAACGCATGTACGCATCATCGAGTAAATCCTTTGCATTGCAGAAAAAGGTAAATTCGGGAGGACGATACCCTGTTTGTGTTACATAATGAATCTTAAAACGACGGTTTTTATGCACAATCGTGTGACCCGCCTCACGAATTTTAGTAACAAGATTATTGAGCTGAGACGTCTTAATGGAACTGGCGTGTGCGCGATACGCACGAAGTGCTGCATCAAGCGCCTTATTGACAGATTTACCCGTAAGTGCACAAATGCTTATTTGCTCTGCCCAAGTTGCGAAGGTAAGACGGATAGCAAATGAATCCAGGAGTTTTTGGCGATCCTGCTCGTCACGTAACAAATCGGTTTTGTTAAGAACCAAAACCAACGCGCATCCACGATCAATTGCCATACCAGCAAGTTTTTGATCCTGTTCGGTCATGCCTTCATGTGCATCTATAACAAGCAGGCACACATCGGCTTTATCCATTGCCTGCAAGCCGCGAACCATGCTGTAATATTCAACATCCTCATGAACTTGCGTCTTTTTTCTCATACCAGCAGTATCAACCAAGCGAATAGTTTGACCCTTATAATCAAAGGTGATATCAATAGCATCACGCGTTGTACCTGCATAATCGGCAACTAAGCTGCGCTGTGAGCGAGAAAGTTTATTAACAAGCGATGATTTACCAACATTTGGACGACCAATAACCGCAATTGCCACTGATGAGTCATTTGGCTGGGGTGCTTCTTCATGAACAGGCAAAGCGTTAACAATATCATCAAGCAAATCACCTGTTGCTGTACCATGTGTAGCCGAAATAGCGCGCGGCTCTCCTAAACCAAGTTTTAGATAGTTCCATGAATCTAAAACCTCATCAGGATTATCAATTTTATTTACAACCAAAAAAACAGGCTTATGCATACGACGTACAATTTGCGCAACGGTCTCATCTTCATCGGTAAGACCAATGCTTCCATCAACAACCATAACAATAACGTCTGCTTCGTCGCAGCCTAAAAGTGCCTGTTCACGAATGCCTAGAGCAAAACGATCTTTGCTTTTAAGCGATTCTATGCCGCCCGTGTCGATAAGTGTAAACTCACGCCCGTTCCAATCACAAGCATGATAGGAGCGGTCACGCGTAACACCGCGCGACTCGTGCACAATTGCCGACTTGGTAGTTGCAAGTCGATTAACAAGTGTTGATTTTCCTACATTCGGACGACCAACTATGGCTACCAGTGGTTTTGACATATCATTCCATTCTAAAAAAACGTACAAGTACAAGCTAAACTGTTACACCTAGTATATATGCTTTCATGCACGTACATGTAAATCATATTGCTTATACATGTGATCTTCTTGCTTATTTGTCTGATGAAGGATACAAAGACATGAGCCGGTTATACACTTCATCAATTTGATACTGAGGCGTAGATGCGCCTGCGGTAATACCCACTTCACTAGTAGGAGAAAACCACGCAGGATCGAGCTCTTCGGCAGTCTCGATATGATATACATGATCACAATACGTTCTGCATATCTCAGCTAAACGCGTGGTATTAGCAGAAATTTTACCGCCAATCACAATCATGCAATCAACCGACTTTGCCAAATCTGTCGCTGCATCCTGACGCAGCGACGTTGCCTCGCAAATCGTATCAAACAGACGTATTTCCTCAGCTTTACCTACAAGAGCCGCTACAATCTCTTTAAGACGTCGACGACTTTGCGTTGTCTGGACAACAATCCCCACTCTTCGTTTGATTGAAAGAGCTTCGATATCTTCGGGCGTTTCAACGCACACAGCACCTGGTGCATGACCTAAGGTGCCTTCAACTTCAGCATGACCTTTTTCTCCAAACACAAGCACCTGATAACCCTCTTGGGTGAGCTTTTCGGCCGCTCTATGTGCACGAATTACAAAAGGACATGTTGCGTCTACTACAATGTCGTGGCTTTGATAAGCTTTCTTTTCTTCCTCGGGGGTAACGCCATGCGTACGCAGCAAAATTGCTTTGCCCGATACCTCATCAGCACTGTGAATAACCTCAACGCCTTTGGCGGCAAGCTTTGAAACAACCTGGGGGTTATGAATTAAAGGGCCAAGCGTATGAATACGTCCATGTATTTTATGAGAAAGAGCTTCTACCATATCTAACGCACGATTCACACCGTAGCAAGCTCCAGCTTCTGTAGCTATACGAATATGCATACGACCTACTTTATCTTAGAGTGACACAACAGTTTTACTACAGCTTATGCGGATAGCGCTGCATAAGTTCTTCGCGCAAGGTATATACCCTATCCATTGCAGACGTTTCTAGCAGCTGCATCAGTTGTTTTTTAGATATAGGCTTTTCTACCTGCTGTTTTAGCTGGTCAAGCGAAAGTATTTCTCCTACTTTAAAGTAGATGCGTCCAACTTTTTTCCACAAACGAGGTGCATGTGCTATTGAATACGCACCTAAAACGCAAATAGGCAACACATCCACATGAGCACGAGCCGCTAAAAGCGCAAAGCCACCATAAATTTTTGGCTTAACAGAAAGATCTTGTATACGCGTGCCTTCTGGATAAATAAGCAACCATTCCCCCCGTTTAAGTGCATTTTCGCAGCGATGGATGCACGTAATATCGGCAGTATGACGCTGTACGGGAATACCCCCTGCAACCGCAAATGCAAAAGCATTAAGCTTATGCGTATTGAATTCGCTTTTATACATCGAACGTACATGTATGCCGTGGAAGTAAAAATACATCACGCACATAAGCGGCTCTAACGCAGAGACATGATTCATCACAATGATGTGCGGCTTTTTAGAGCGAAGCAGCTCAGATGGCATGTTGTAAAATTTCCATGGCCATAAAATTTTGGTACCAATCCAACAAAGCACCATAACAAGCGCAAAAAGCAGACGCGCATACCATGGATGCTCTTTCATTGGTGCATCGTAGTAGCTGTCAAACGAATTACGCTGACACGTAGCATGCGGCATGCATGCAGATGAATCTGCATCTTTTGAAGAAGAAACATCTGTGGGCTTTGTATCAAAAGAAGCTTTATCACAGCGTTGATCCTTAGCATTAAGAGCAGATCCATCATGGGAAACAGACTCATTCATATACTGCATAATCTGAGCAACAATCTCATCAACACTCATATGCGAGCTGTCTATATGATGTGCATCTTCTGCAGCTTTTAAAGGCGTTGTCTTACGGTGAGAATCAATATCATCACGCTTAAGAAGATTGGCTAAAATTGCTGCCTCTTCATCGGGAGAAACGTGTGCTTCTGTAGCGGTGGCCAGATCTCCGCCAGCACGCTGGACTGCGCGTCTATGTGCACGAGCTGCAGCATCGCAGGTAAGAAAAATCTTAACTTGCGCATGAGGAAACACAGCTGTACCAATATCTCTTCCCTCTGCAACAACATCGCTTTCTTGTCCAAATGCGCGCTGTTTTTCGAGCATAAGAAGTCGAACCTCAGGTACTGCAGCAACTTGGGACACGTGCTCATCTACCTGTGCACTTCTAATCTCGTGGCTAACGTCTTCCCCATCAACTTCTACACGCAGTCCACGTTCATCCGATTTCATAACAAGCTTCATAGCTTGAGCGCACGCGATGATAGCACGTGTGTCATCAAAAGACACCTGATGTTTGAGACAACGCCATGTTATTGCTCGATACATAGCACCTGTATCAAGATAGGTAAGATGTGCTTTATGAGCAAGAGCCTTTGCAACGGTAGATTTGCCCGAACCTGAAGGCCCGTCTATTGCAATGATCATGTATTATCCTCACAAACTGTTTCGAGATCGTGTATTTCTTGTTGTGTACACATGCGCCACGATCCTAATGGAATTTGAGCATTAAGGCACAAAGGGCCAAACTGAAAGCGATGCAACTTTATAACTGGATGCCCAATTTCTTGCAACATGCGTTTTACCTGATGATTTCTTCCTTCATGTATTTTAAGTTCACACAGTGAGCTTGCACCATTGAGGCGCATATCATCAAAGAGTGAATGATTTTTATCAAGGTGAGTGCATGGCTCATCTTGCGTGATAGTGCGTATAAAACAAGGACTCGTCATGCCATCTTCAAGCATTATACCTTGAGAAAGCTTTTGCATTTGAGATGAGGTAAGTTTGCCTTCGATAAGCGCAACATAGGTCTTCCACACATGATGTGACGGATGAAGCAAACGATTGCCCATATTGCCATTGGTAGTAAACAGCAAAACTCCTGTAGTATCGCTATCCAACCTACCCACTGGAAAAAGACCTGGATAATCATCGCAAGGCACCAAAGAGGCAACGCAAGGAAAACCAAAAGGATCACTCATCGTAGTAAGGACATGCGATGGTTTATTAAGCAGCAAATAAACATGGTCATTTCCAAGCACATACTCTTTGCCATCAACTGTTACATGATCGTATTGAGGCATAACTTTAGTACCAAGAACCCTAACTTGTTTACCATTAACACATACTCTACCTGCTGATATAAGCTTTTCCGAACCACGGCGCGACGCAACACCTGCGCGCGCTAAAAACCGCTGCAAACGCATCGTAAAGTGATCGCTTGGATACTTCCCAGCTATAATATCTTGTTCGTTATAATGAGAAGAATCACGTGCCATTTATTCATTACCAATCTGCGAATTTTGAGCTTCTACTTCTTGGGCAATATCCTCGGATAACAGATCTGTCTGCTGAGATGTGGCTTGAAGACGTTGGCGAATAAACTCTTTTGAAGCATCGTTTGCTGCAAATTGCTCAAGAGGCGGCAAATCAGATAGGCTTCTTAGGTCAAACGCTTCTAGAAATGCTTTGGTAGTGGCGAAAAGCACCGCATGGGGATTTTTCTTATCGTGGCCTGCTTCGCGAATGTAGCCTTTTTCTTTAAGCGACGCAAGCGGCCCATCGCTTGCAACTCCTCTGATAGCCCTAATACCTTCACGGCTTACCGGCTGATGATATGCAATAACCGCAAGTGTTTCTAATGCAGCCTGAGAAAGACGCTTATAATCCCATGTTTGAATATATGCCTGTATTAAATCCTGATATGCAGGATGCGTATACAGACGCCATCCACCGACAACTTCACATAATTGGAATCCACGGTTTTCGCTCGTATACTCATGCTGCAAACGGACAAGTGCATCTTGTACCGTATCAGCAGAGACGTCTAAAAACGTACTGAGTGTTTGTGCACTTACAGCCTCTTGAGAAACAATAAGAAGCGCTTCTAATTTTGATTGCAAGGTATCCATATGCGCCTTTCCTATCCTAGTTCTCGCCCGCATAACGCGCTGTATCAAATACTGTAGTTTGCGTGCCTTGAACTCGTTTGAGCACAATGCTTCCAAATGTTTGTGCTTGTTGTACATCTACAAAGCCAATATGCACAAGCTCAAGCATGGCAAGAAAATTTTCGACAACAATCACAGGCGTTGGATCTTTACCTACAACTTGTGCAAATTGAACACAGGATTTTTCGCGCGTGAGTTGATCGAGCTTGGCAATACTTACTGCAATAGGCCTGCGTTTTTTTGCAATATGAGATGCCTCCAAAAGAAAGTCTTGATGGCGGCTGTCGATATCTGCGCAGATAACAGCTAATGTTCTGAGCGTAATACCCTCTAAAAAGTTAGGCGTGTAGTTGAGCTGATCTGGCAGAGGCAACACACGAGCTGCAAACATACGTGCATGTTGCTCACTTCGTGCTTGCAACATACGAGCAACTTCTCTAAATTGCTTATACGCTAAAAGCCTTGTAACAAGTAAATCTTGTGCCTGCTGCGGTGTTAAATCATCAAACTCTTCTGAATCTAGTTCTTGCGTTTGATTGAGCTCATTGGTATCTAAGGGAGCAACACTTGAGGCCTTAATCATAAGCAACGTTGAAGCAACTAGAACAAAATCGCTTGCAACCTCTAAATCGAGCTGCTTAAGATGCTTAATTTCTTCTAGATACTGATCAATAACATTGCTTACAGAAATGGTGTCAATAGCAACTTTTTGTTGATACACTAAACGGAGCAACAGATCAAAAGGTCCGCTGTATGTAGGCGTTTGCACACTAAACGACATGATCTATCCTCCTTATATTCTTCTCTGGCATGCTCATGCTCTGTTTGTATTTATATACTTTGGCTTGTACTATCTTGTAAGGCAAAATTTTTGCAAGCAGATACTATAAACCCTGAAGCATAAACTCCATCGCAAAATGAATAACAGACGTAACATACCAACTTATAATATCAAAATGCAAGATAGAAGGCAGTACATATAACACCATCATAAGAATAGGCAAAGAATAGTGCTGTATATACTCGTATGTTCGACGAAGTTCGCCCGAAAGAAAAAGACCCAGCAAAGAAGATCCATCTAACGGTGGCAACGGTATGAGATTAAAAGCTGCAAGCGAAATATTGACAACCATATACTGCATTAAAATCTTATATACAAACATAGTTGTTGTTATATCTTGCTGAAAGAGCATGCTTTTAAAGGCGTTTGTTGCAAACAATACACGCACTATTCCAAGAGCCACACATACTTGTAATACGTTTGACAAAGGCCCGGCAAGGGCTACTAAAACCTCTGACAGTCTACCGCCTTTAAGACGGCGCGGATTATATGGAACAGGTTTAGCAAAACCAAAAATAGGACCATGCGCCAAACTCATAAGACACGGTAAAATGACCGAACCAAAAGGATCGATATGCGCAAGTGGATTGAGCGTTAAACGATGCGCGCGCTTGGCAGTGTCATCGCCCAACAAATATGCAACAAAACCATGAGCAATCTCGTGGAGCATACACGACACAACTAAAATAGCCACACTTATCGCAACAGAGACTACGCTGGAAATGGGATCTTTGAGCATAACACCTACTTTTTACGCGAACGTTACCTACATCATGCATATGCCAATATAGAACATATGTACTCATTTATCATAACGGTAAGAGGGCATAAGGTCAACTATATACAAGAAATACACAAGGCGTATATATGCACTTTACCTGCTGTTTCGTAAAGTAAACGCAAGACGACAGAACAGGTAGTCAAGCATAAACAAAACAAGAGTTACTATCACGTAATCGCCACGCAAAATGCCACCAAATGGACTTTCGATAATAAACGACCCCACCAAAACTGGCGGTAAAATACGTGAAACCGTATGGTAAAGCATAAGAAAAGCAAACCGCAAAGGAGCAAACGGAAGCGCACTTCCTACAATAATGAGCGAAAGCATCCATGCGAACACGCGACACAAAACTGCAATGAACTGGCAAAATACAGATACAAGCGAACCTGTAACGCCGTGAAACAGGCCTGAGACTGCGTGCTCTACCGCTGAAGCATGATAATTTGCGCGCGGTTGGCGCAAAGCTTCAGGTGCTGATTCGCGCATGATGCGCGGTGAAGGCGCAGGTGTTGTACGCGGCATGGGGCGCGGCTCATACCTATCCTGCGGTGATGCATATGACGCATATTCAGAATCGGAGCTTGGATCATAAGGCTGAGGCGATTGTGCTATCCGCTGACGACGTACCGTAGGAGCTGCATATCCCTTGTTCGCAAAAGGCGCAGGCATAACAGTTGTTTTATCACAGCGATTGGCACCTTCACCATAGGCGGAACGTCCATCATAAGCGCCACGTACATCATACGCATCGCGTGCGGCGTACGCATCGCGCGCGTCATCAGGCACGCCATAAGGATTATGCATACTATCGGGATTACTCATTTGTCCCCTCTTCCACAATACGAGTTAATTCGAGCCATTCTTGTTCTAAAGCGTCAATTTTTTGCGAAAGCGCATTATATTCGTTCATGCATTCATTAAATTCATCTTTATGCTGATAAATTTCTTGATCCGACATACGAGTTTCAAGCTCATGTTTGCGCGAAGTAGACGCCTGCAAAACAGCCTCAACTTCTGACAAGCGTTTTCTCTCACGTGCAACACGTCTATGTGCGCTATTGCGCGCTTCGGCCTCAAGACGGCGCTGCTCTTTGGTTTTAACATTACGTTTTGCCAAATGCGCATGTGAATCCAAAGAGGAATCTGTGCGCGTGGAGTTCTGAGAAACAACAGCCTCAGCTTTCTTGCCCTGTGAAGCTGCATCTAAAGACACACTTCCCTGTTCGCGCGGTGCATGCAACAACCCAGTATTGTCTACACGCGCTTGTGTGTGCGCTCCAGCAGCATCTTTTTCTTCGTGCGCGTCCAGCTCTTCTCGCTTATACAAATAATAATCGTAATCACCATCAAAGACACGAACCTGATGATTGCGCACTTCAATAATTTTATTTGCTACATTTCGTACCAAATGTTCATCATGGCTTACCAACAAAACAGTTCCCTTAAAGGTAGTTAATGCATGTTCAAGCACTTCAACCGAGTCGATATCCAAATGATTGGTAGGCTCATCCAAACACAAAAGAGGATCGGGAAAGACCAGCATTTTTGCCAAAGCCAAACGAGCACGCTCTCCACCCGAAAGCACGCTAACACGTTTATCAACATCTTCTCCGTGAAACAAAAACGCACCTAAAAGCCTACGTTGTTCAGAGGTAGTCCATGTATTTGAGGCTTCACCCATTTCTTGCAATACGGTATTGCGCTCATTGAGCGTTTCAAGTTGATGCTGAGCATAATAAGAAAACTCAACATTTTTCCCAAGCGCAATGTTTCCTGCCGTTGGTTTTTCGATGCCACAAATCAACTTCATAAGTGTTGATTTACCTGCACCATTAGGCCCTACGAGTGCAACATGATCCCCTCGATACAAAACAACATTCACATCGTTATAAACAACTGAATCTTCAAACTGTTTTGACACATGTTCAACTGACACTACCGTATCTGCTGTTCGTGGTGGCGCAGGAAAATTAAAATGCACTTTCTTTGACGCTTGTGGCAATACTACAAGCTCCGACTTAATTTGCTCAAGACGGCGCACGCGTTCTTGAACCTGTTTTGCTTTGGTTGGTTTATACCTAAAACGATCAATAAACACCTGCATATGGGCAATATCGCGCAATTGAGCTTCACGTTTTGCGCGCAGCTGTATAAGATTATCTTCACGCTGTTTAAGATAGCGCGTATAATTTCCCACGTACGTCATAACGCGCTTATTTTCGATTGACGCAATGTGCGAAACACAAGCATCCATAAATGCACGGTCATGAGATACCATAAGCACCGCACCATCATAACTTGACAAAAACGATTCAAGCCATGCAACACTTTCAAGGTCAAGATGGTTAGTTGGCTCGTCTAACAGTAATAAATCTGGATGCTTGAGCAGCAACTTGGCAAGCGAAATACGCATTTGCCATCCACCCGAAAATTCGCAAGCAAGCTTGTGAAAATCCTCTACCGGAAATCCCAATCCACCTAAAATCTGCTGAGCGCGTGCCTGCAACTCATAGCCGCCCAAACGCTCAAAATTTTCTTGATTCTTGCTGTAATTTGCAAGCAATTCGTCCAATTCTTTTTGTTGAGCTGTATTTAAGGAAGAGCTACTGAGCTGCGCAATTTTATGTTCTTGATCGCTTAGCAGAGATTGTAAACGCACAACTTCGTGAGCCGATTGCACAACTTCTTCTAAAGCGGTTGTATCTTTTGAAAGCTTTGTTTCTTGCTCAAGGTAGCCAACACGTATATCGCGCGCAAAGCTTACACGGCCCTCATCAGGGGTTTCAAGTCCCATCAGAATCTTTAAAAAGGTTGTTTTACCAGCTCCGTTAGGACCAACAAGCCCCCAGCGTTCGCCAGCGTTAAGTTGTAAGACAACATCAGACCATAACAGTTGCGGACCAAATGATTTAGATAATTTTTCGGCAAGAGCTATCACAAAAGATACTCCTTATCGTTACCACTCATAAAATGACTTACTATCCTACTACATGAATATACCATGTTGCATACCCATAAACTTTGTCCACAACATATATAACTGCCTCACACAAACAACCGCCTCACACAAACGCACGCCTTGTTTAATATGGTTCCAAAGCGACTCAAACAACTGAAGCTCTCTAAGAAGGTGCGACTGCGCGCTTGTTTGTCCTTCGGGCAAAATAAGTCCATCAAACGAATGAACTATATCATACTACATGAAATGTACTACGCGCACAGACGCTACGCCACGTTGCTCAATTTTGCTATACTTACCAGTAACGCTCGAAATCAAGTCACGTGCGTGTTGTGTATGTCACAAGCAAACTGTAACATGCTTACCATGGCAAACCCGTGACATACAGGTACTTGTACAAGCTTGTATGCACCTATGATTTCGCGCTAATTTATAGCTTAAGGGCAGATAGGAGAAGCCTTGAATACGCTTGCTAAAACAGTAAAATTTGCCGCACTTGCATCGCTCTTGTTGGGAATTATCTCAATTATTGCAACATGTTTACTTATTGCGACAGACCCCATGAAATTCCATGTGTACTTATGCGTCATAGAAAGTTTAACCATGATATATGTAGGCTTTGTTTCTGCGCGTCTTATTAATGTACCATCACGTGCTGTAACGGTTATGAATCGCGCATCACTAGCCGTACTTGTATGCTTTATTTGTGCCGCATTTGGAATGATGGCACGAGACAAAACACTCCTCGAATTTATTATCAATGCGCTCGGTCTTATTCTTTGTCTAGGCGTTTATGCATCCGCACGAAAAATGGTTGTATTCCAAAGAAGAAAATAGTAGGCATAAAAGCAGGTATACAAGTCATTTTGAAACGTATAAGCTCAGATCCTTCTAAAATGTCTAGAGAACACTGGGCAAATATGCGAGTTGTGCATAAAATTATAAATACGTGTCAAGACTTCAAACTTAGCTTATACTGTATAAGGTTATGTAAATATTTTTCATACATAAGCATTTATGAAAGGAGTTGCACATGAGCAACATTAAAAGCGTGTATGGCCGTGAGGTTCTCGACTCTCGCGCAAACCCAACAGTAGAGGTTGAGGTAGAACTTGAGGACGGCTCGTTTGGTCGCGCTATTGTTCCTTCTGGAGCTTCTACAGGTGAGTTTGAAGCTGTTGAGCTTCGCGACAACGACAAAGATCGTTATCAAGGAAAAGGTGTTTTAACTGCTGTTGGTCATGTAAACAACGAGATTAGAGAGCTCTTGGTTGGTCGTGACGCAAATGATCAACGTGGCTGCGATCTTGCTATGATTCAAGCAGACGGTACACCCAACAAAGGCAACTTTGGTGCTAATGCTATTTTGGGCGCAAGCTTGGCTGTAGCTCGTGCTGCTGCTGCATCCGCTGGTCTTCCTTTATATGAGTACCTTGGTGGTGCAAATGGTCACACCCTTCCTGTTCCTATGATGAACGTTCTTAACGGTGGTGTTCACGCTGACAACAACGTAGACTTCCAGGAATTCATGATTATGCCTGTTGGTGCTCCCGACTTTAAGACTGCACTTCGTTGGTGCTCACAGGTTTATCACACTCTTAAAAATGTTCTTAAAGATTCTGGCCACAACACAGGTGTTGGTGACGAGGGTGGTTTTGCTCCTAACCTTAAAACCAATGCTGAGCCTTTAGAGTACCTTATGCAGGCTGTTGAGAAAGCTGGCTTTAAACCTGGCCAAGACTTCATGTTTGCTATGGATCCTGCATCTTCTGAGTTCTATAACAAAGAGACCGGTAACTATGAGCTTAAGGGCGAAGGCCGTACCCTCACCAGCGATCAAATGGTTGATTACTGGGAAGAGCTCGTTAACAAGTTCCCCATCATCTCTCTTGAAGACGGTCTTGCAGAAGAAGACTGGGAAGGTTGGAAGAAACTTACCGAGCGCATTGGCAAGAAGGTTCAACTTGTTGGTGACGACCTGTTTGTAACTAACACCAAGCGTCTTGCTAAAGGTATTGAAGTTGGCGCAGCTAACGCAATCCTTATTAAAGTTAACCAAATCGGTTCTCTTACCGAAACCCTTGAGGCTATCGAAATGGCTAAACGTGCTGGTTACACCGCAGTTGTTTCTCACCGCTCTGGTGAAACCGAAGACACCACCATTGCAGACCTGGCAGTTGCTACAAACGCTGGTCAAATCAAGACTGGTGCTCCTGCTCGTACCGACCGTGTTGCTAAATACAACCAACTTCTTCGTATTGAAGATCGTCTTGGTTCTTCTGCAGAATTCTTGGGTAAAACCGCTTTCTATAACATTCGCTAATACAAGGTGTTGTAAAGTAGCTCTAAGCTAAGCAATAAGCCTCGTATGTACTGTGGTACGTACGGGGCTTATTTGTTACACTTGGACACGCGGGCATGCCACAAAAGCTGTGCGCAAGAGCACGCTCAACCGATATCCCAAACATATGTAATCAACACCACATATGCTATAGAAATAATCGAACGACATCACTATTTATACAAAAAGTTGCAACATTAAACCGTTTACACATACAAAACTTTGATGCATAAATACGGTAATATTTTGCATACATCTCTAAGCACTGTATACACATCGACCACGCGTTCGCATATTTTTAAGCTTGTTTTCACGTAAAAGAACCTGAAACATGCAACTAATGCTCAGCATACTTTTACAGTTTATTGGATATTCAATTGGCTTTATACATTTATAATTAATATATGACCCTTAAATACACACCAATGAGTAAATTTTTGCTTGCAATTTATGTAAAGACGAGTAAACTTTGAGCCACATAAGGTAGAGGCGCGTTTGGTAAAGATTACTTTTTTGAGCGGGAGCTATGAAGAAAAGGAAAGGTACCTAACGCCGAAAGTATATCGTTGCCAGACGGTATGCTTGGGTACAAGGATAATATCTTTGTAACTGTCACAGATGTGGAGCGCTACTGAAGACAAACAGTTAAACGCTTATACATACCAGCTGTCTTGCAACGTATATTGCAAACACACGGTTAAGCGTAGGCAACCTGTTTTTTATGCCTTTGGGGCACCGTATCCTAGACACTTACATACGTATCCGTTCTCAGCCTTATCGTATCTGCACCGCACTTCGAGCGAAAGGTGTTCTATGAACGGCTCAGCACAGCATAAGCACGCACCTCAACACATTACACAATCACTTGCATTGTATATATCTGCACACCGCACCTATCGAAAACCTTGTTTTTATGCCTTTTTATGTATAAAGAAATTATGCACCGTTGCAGTCAAGCAGGTGTGCATCACGGCTGCTAAACGTTTGATACAGGCTATGGCGGTCATGCTTTGTTGCGCACTTCTACTAGGCACCACGTACCAACTTGGTGTTGCGCAAGAACAGTCTAATTCAACAGATACGCAATTACCGCCAGAGCTTTCGCAAACAGAGCTCTCAGAACCAGGTGTTCTAAGCGTAGGCATGGAAGCAAACTATGCACCATACAACTGGACACAAACCACTGATGCACACGACGGCGTACCTATTAGCAATTCTACCGGCGAATATGCCAATGGTTACGACGTACAGGTTGCAAAACGTATGGCTGCTGCCTTAGGTCTTAAGCTCAAAATTGTTAAAATGGAATGGGACGGACTCTCGGTTGCACTTCAATCGGGAAAAATTGATGCTATTATCGCAGGTATGACTCCTACGCCTGAGCGCTGCAAAGAAATCGACTTCACACACCCCTATTACTATTCCGATATGGTTATGGTTACCAAAAAAAGTGGATCATTTGCGCACGCAACGTCCATTCAAGACTTTGCTGGTGCCAAAGTAACCGCACAGCTTAACACGTTTCACTACAAGCTCATTGACCAGATCTCAAACGTAGACAAACAGGTGGCTTTCAGTGACTTTCCTACCATGATAACCTCGGTTATGAGTGGAAAGATTGATGCATATGTATCAGAGCGCCCAGCCGCCATGGCTGCAGTTGCCGCCAACAGCGAATTAACCTACATCACATTTGCAGATGGAGCAGGGTTTGATACGCACGACACCGACACTTCATCGGCAATTGGAATACGCAAGGGTTCCAAACTTATGGAATACCTCAACCGCGCGCTTGACTCTGTTTCTGCACAACAGCAACAAACGCTCATGCAAGATATGGTGAATCTTAATCAACGCGAGCAACACCCAAGCTTTCTTGATCAAATTGTAGATATCTGGAATACCTATCATGACCAATTTATTCGCGGAACATTCTACACGGTTATCATTTCGTTTATCTCTACGTTTGTAGGATTTTTAATTGGACTGCTCATTGCAATTTATCAAACCATACAGGTGTCAAAGCACCATCATATCCGTTATGCACTTTATAAAAGTATCGCCGTACTTATACGCATTTATATAGAAGTGTTCCGTGGAACACCTATGATGGTTCAGGCAATGCTTATCTTTTATGGTTCAAAATTGCTCTTTAATTTAGATTTATCCCCTCTTACCTCAGCATTTTTCATTGTTGCAGTAAATTCAGGTGCTTATCTTTCTGAAACTGTGCGCGGTGGTATTTTAGGTGTTCCAAAAGGACAGCTCGAAGGCGCCAATGCACTTGGTCTTAACCACTGGGATACCATGGTACATATTATCTTACCGCAGGCAATTATCAGCATTTTACCGTCGGTTGGTAACGAGCTCAATATGAACATTAAAGATACGTCGGTATTAAATGTTATTGCTGTATCAGAGCTCTTCTTTATTACTAAATCGATTGCAGGTACCACATATCAAACATTCCAAACGTACCTCATTGCAAGTGTTATCTACTTTGCACTTACCTTCATTGCAGGTTTGGGGCTCAAATATATAGAAAAATACATTGTTGCGCCAAACGCTTACCAATCAACCACAAAAGCATAATTGCATGCATATAAATGTATAGGAGTAGTTATGACAACAAAAGAAACAATTCTGGATGTCCAGCACCTTCAAAAGTCATTTGGTGAGCACAGCGTGCTTAAAGATGTATCATTCTCTTTGTATAAAGGGTCGGTCATCAGTATTCTTGGAAGTTCTGGCTCAGGTAAAAGTACATTCTTACGCTGTATAAACCTGTTGGAGAAACCCTCAGGTGGCCAAATTTTATATCATGGATCTTCTATTCTTGATCCCGATTTTGAACTAGGCCCCTATCGTGCAAAAGTTGGCATGGTGTTTCAACAATTTAATCTGTTTAATAATCTAAGTGTGCTGGATAACTGCGTTATTGGACAAACGCGCGTGCTTAAACGTAGCAAAAAAGAGGCACAGAACAGAGCTGTCATGGAGCTTGAGCATGTTGGGCTCCAAGATTTTATCCATGCAAAACCTGCTTCTTTATCAGGTGGTCAAAAACAGCGTGTTGCCATTGCGCGCGCTCTTGCAATGGACCCCGAAATTTTGCTCTTTGATGAGCCTACCAGCGCACTTGACCCCGAAATGGTAGATAGCGTTCTTGCCGCAATGAAGGACTTGGCAAATGCTGGGCTTACGATGATGGTTGTTACTCACGAAATTGAGTTTGCACGCGATGTCTCGTCGCATGTATGTTTCATGAACGAAGGAATTATCTTAGAAGAAGGAAAGCCCGAAGAGGTTATTGATAATCCACAGCATGCGCGGACTCAAGAATTTCTTGCGCGGTACCTGCACGGCCAAAAACATATATAGACCTTGCTAGCAATCTACCTACAACAAACTTAGAGTAAAAACTAGGTAGAGCACCGATGAAATAATATCCTACGGCCGACATATATGCTGTTCAATGAATAGCCAGACTACGTGCATATATACGCTATTTTGTATAGAAAGGGCTATAGAACAAAAGGTGTGTAAATAAGTTATTTTGTTGTATAAGGATAAGGATCGCTGTGATATTGTTCGACTATATCACAGCGTTTCTATATGTATTCTAATTGCGAACTTCCACACTCAAGACACCTATACCGCTGCTCGCCAGCATTTGTCTTGCCATTTTTGACCATCTTGCTACTACAAACAGAACAAATATTGGCACGCATAATCCACCACCTAAAACTAATAATTTTTTCTCTAATTTAGATGGTTTTACATGCTTATATGCTATTATTTTTACAACAAACACAGAATTAAAATAAGTCTTAATGGAAAGACAATTACGGAACACCGTGCTATGATTGCACAGAATATCTAAAAAATTGTCCTAAGCCCCTTTTGTCCTATAACTCTATAGAAATGAAAAACTGTTATAACAAAAATCCTCCCCATTGCTGAGGAGGATTTTCTTTAACTATGCTTTACGAAAATCGTAATTGAAATTAGTGACGCATACGCTTTCCGAATGCAATGGAAGTTCCACCAAGTGCTACACCAAACATAGGAAGAAGTGCTGCAAAGAAATCACCGGTCTTAGGAGTTTTCTCTGCTTGAGCCTTAGTCTCTTCTTTATCCTCAGAAGTCTGGTCAGTAGCAGCATCACCTGGGTTAACAGGAGCAGGTGTTTGGTCAGGAGCAGGAGTTTGGTCAGGAGCAGGTGTTGGGTTAGGAGCAGGCGTTGGGTTAGGAGCAGGATTAGGCTTGGAATCTTCTGCAGCCTTAAGCAAAGCACGAGCACCTTCAACTGTCTTTGCCTTACGGATTTGCTTAGCAGCAAAGGTAAATCCTTCTTTTTCAGCTTTTTGAGCTAAGGTCTCGATAGCAGATTTCTCTGCTTCTTTAAGCAAATTCTTTGCACCGTCAAGAGTTTTAGCCTTACGGATTTGCTTTGCAGCAAAGCTCAAACCTTCGCTTTCTGCTTTCTTAGCTAAAAGCTCGATAGAAGCGTCAAATGCGGCTTTAGTTTGAGCATTTACTTGATCTAAAACAAGTTGTGCAGGATCGAGACCATAGTTGTAAAAACTGTTAGTAGAGTCAAGTCTCAAAGCGAGGTCATCGGGATCCTCAGTAACATACATAGGATTGGAGCCTTCTTCATCGAGCTTTTCTTCCATTTCCTGAGCAGCTTTCACATTAGTGTCAACAGCAGATTTCTCTGCTTCTTTAAGCAAATTGGTTGCAGCTTCAACAGTTTTAGCTTTACGGATTTGCGTTGCGGCAAAGGAGAGACCCTTATTTTCAGCTTTTCGAGCTAAGATCTCGGCAGCAGGCAATTTGGGGACATCATTTGGAGTAACAAGTGGATCATTCTTATCTAATCCATATGTCGTATTGAGCGTAGCTTGGTCAGCATCTGGATGAAGTACAGAAGCATCATAACCAATAACCTGTTTAGCTATCTCACTAAAGGACTTTTTTGGAGCTGGAGTTTGATCAGCAAACGCCATTGCAGGAGCTGCACCCAAACTAGAAACTACCATAAGTGCAGATAAACCAGCACTTATAGCCAACTTAGACTTACTTTGTGGAACTGCTTTCATATGCTTCATAAGGCACCTCTTTTAACGTAAAGCATGTACATTTGTTCGATTTGAAACACACTACAATCTGCATGTGCTTTAGACGCGTATACCGCCTACTAATCGAATTTTCATTTAGAGTACCCCCTCCCCGCAAGATTTGTCAAGCTTATCTCTAATAGAAGTCTCATATTTTGTGTACGTTTTGTGTACTGTTCTATGTGTGCTACAGAACACGCAAAAAAGCACAGCTTATAGAGTTTACTAAGGTTTTTGGATTTATTTTGAAGCTATTTTGTTACCTAAGTTTGGTTATTACATCTTGGTATTCGTTTGTCTATAACATCTAATTCTTACGTTTGGCTATTTCTTTCTTGAGACCTATTTTCTTGGGCTATAGGACACATGCCCTTTGTGGTAACACGAGCTATAAAAAAACCACCCATACGGGTGGTTAAAAATCAATTGGTCGCGGGGGCTGGACTTGAACCAACGACCTCCGGGTTATGAGCCCGGCGAGCTACCAAACTGCTCCACCCCGCACTGTGATGTGCTGAAAGCCTGCAAAAACAAAGCTTGGCTTCAAGCGCAAGGAATAAATATACGTATTTTGCTTTTGTATGTCAACCAGAAGACCGTAAACTTAAGCTTCATCATAGAACACCTACAATTACACATCTCGTATGCCTCCATCTAGCCAAAGCTCACATACGCCCGTTTACAGCCTATATATTAAATTTACGGGTATATAGACGCAAAAGCCTCTATTCGTCTGTTTACGGAAATTCTGAAGGATCTGTAGTCTATTTGCAAACGCTGCAATTCATGGCATAGGCACAACCAAGCTACAGCCTATGTCCTATACAGCTTCAAACAGCTTTAACACCTAACGTTTGAAAGCTCTATATCAATTGTATTTCTAAATAACAAATTTTTTATGACGACAGATTTTCGTTTATATACTTATGAGTCATGAAGTTTAATCGTATGACAAGAAAGTATTCACCATGCAACATAACAATGACTTAGAACGCCTGAGTATTGCCTCAAAAAATCACACACGTATGCCTCGTATAGGAATTACTACCAGAAACCTTTGTACAACAGATGAATACGCAGCGCTGAGCGTTTATATTCGTGCAATT
This sequence comes from Fannyhessea sp. C0108B2, assembly GCF_056583915.1. NCBI lineage: Bacteria > Bacillati > Actinomycetota > Coriobacteriia > Coriobacteriales > Atopobiaceae > Fannyhessea > Fannyhessea sp. C0108B2. Next base: position 64,855 of record NZ_JBWPJQ010000004.1, read on the forward strand.
AGCGCATGTGGGGCAGCGCCTATGCTTTTACCAGTAACAAGCGATGCTGCTGTGATAGATGCATATCTTGAAGCCGTTGACGCTATACTCATTACAGGCGGCGACGATGTTAATCCTGCACTTTATCATGAAGAAGCGCTTGCACAAACCCAACTTCCCCACGACGACCTTGATACCTACGAAACTTTACTTATTTCTAAAGCAGTTGAACTTGATACGTGCGTATTTGGAATTTGTCGCGGTATTCAGATTATGAACTGCGTGTTTGGAGGAACACTGTATCAGGATATCCCCACGCAATTGCCTGACGCTCATACGCACACTATGCGTCCGCCTTATTTTAAGCCGTGGCACACCGTATCAATTGTACAAACCACTCCTTTGGCAAAGCTTTGGGAAGAGCATATCTTGCTTACGCATAACCATGTTGGTGTAAATAGTAGGCACCATCAGGCACTTAAGGATTTAGGTACAGGCTTTGTTCCTATGGCGTTTTCTGATGATAATCTTATCGAAGCGGTGTATATGCCTGATAAAACCTTTGTTCAGGCTGTTCAGTGGCACCCTGAACTTATGTGCTTTGAGTATCCAGAACATATGCAGCTTATCCAGAACTTTGTAAACGCAGCGCGAGATCATATGGACGCATAGGCGCTTGAGCGCGCGAGCGACAAGGCTGTAGGCGCGCGTATAGGCGCGTAAGTATGTAGGCATATAGGCGTGTAGACGCGCATGCAGACGCATAAACTCAAACTAACCAACAAAACCGGGCAAAAGACCCGGTTTTTGTTAAGCAGTACATTTACACGCATTATGGTTAGTACGTGCGTTATTTGAGCTTAGACGCGCTTACAGCGATATATTTATTGATGATACGAAGTTAAAAAGTTGGCAATTTTGCCAAGAGCGTCGGAAAGCGTTTGCAAGCGCGGTAAATACACAATTCTAAAATAGCCCGGCGTTTCCCAGTTAAAGCCCCTACCATGCACTATAAGTACATGCTTCTCGCGCAAGAGGTCAAGGGCAAATTGTTCATCATCGTGAATATTGAACTTTTTCTTATCGAGGTGAGCAAACATATAAAACGCGGCATCGGGTTTTACTACCGAAACACCTTCCATATTGCAAAGAGCGTTATATGTAAATTCACGCTGTTCGTAAACACGTCCACCTGGGGCAATATAATTTTCTACACTTTGATATCCACCCAAAGCTGTTTGAACAATAGACTGGGCTGGAACGTTTGAACACAAGCGCATGTTGGAAAGCATGTTAATGCCCATAATGTAGTCGCGTGCGATTGATTTATTTCCCGATAGCGTCATCCATCCAATGCGATATCCTGCAATCATGTGCGATTTTGAAAGACCGCTAAACGTAACACAGAACAAATCGGGCGCAAGCGACGCAATTGAAATATGCTTTTTATTGTCCATAACAAGTCGGTCATAAATTTCATCAGAGAAGATCATCAAATTGAACTCACGCGCAAGTTCAACAATATCTTCAAGTACTTCGCGTGAATACAGAACGCCTGTAGGATTATTGGGGTTGATAATAACAATAGCCTTGGTACGAGGCGTAATTTTAGAACGCATATCGTTAATATCAGGATACCAATGAGCCTGTTCATCGCACAGATAATGAACTGCGGTACCCCCAGCAAGCGTTGCACATGCCGTCCACAATGGATAATCGGGACTAGGAACCAAAATTTCGTCGCCGGTGTCCAATAATGCCTGCATGGAAAGATTAATAAGCTCGGATACACCATTACCTGTGTAAATGTCTTCCATCGAAACGTTAGGAATGCCACGGAGCTGATCGTATTGCATGATGGCTTTGCGCGCAGAAAAAAGTCCACGACTATCAGAGTAGCCTTCGCAATCGGTTAATTGCTGACGCATATCGTAAATGACCTCATCAGGCGCCCTAAATCCAAACGGCGCAGGGTTTCCAATATTAAGCTTAAGCACATGAACACCGCTTGCTTCCATACGATATGCTTCATCTACCACAGGGCCGCGCACATCATACAAAACGTTATCAAGCTTGGACGATTTCTTAAAGCTGCGACAAGCCTTTTTAGATTTGAGCGTATGAGTGGAAGTGGCAACGACATGGGAATGCTCTACATGAGAGCTACTCTGTGCCTGGTGCAAGCTATCTTGCATGTTGGAAGCTTTGGATGAATGCGCGCTTAGAAGATCATCGGCAGTACAGTTAAGCAATTGAGCAAGCGTTTGAACCATATCATAGCGAGGAAGCGACTTGCCACTTACATACTGGCTCAGCTGACTTTTACCAAGCTTAACTCCCCTTTGACGTGCGCGCTCAATGAGATCGATTTGGCGAAGACCTGCTTGTTTCATAAAATGTACCAGTTGTTGTGTAAATATTGGTGTAACAACAGATGTGTTCATGGTAGTGCTCCCCTCATAGGTGCAACGCAGCACCTTACTTACAAGGCTCTAAGGTGTCGTACAACCTTTGTGCAGAGGCAACGAGCATTAAGCATTAAGCTTACACAACAGCGCATCATACAACGCCATACAAAAACCCTGAGATCAAATTGAACTCAGGGTCTATTGTACTACAAAGTTCATTTTATAATCACCTAAAATGAACTTTTATTGAACTTATATGCATCATGCACCAAAGGCTAGGCGCGCTCATTAACAGCTAATACAAGCGCATCGGAAAGTTTCTCCAGCTCAGTGAGGGTATCTTCTTTGGGCGCAGAATGAATCGTTACGCGCGGTTCTAAAATCGTGATGTTTTTAAGACTTTCAAGCTCCTTAGCCATCAATGAGCCTGACAAAGGACCCCAGGTACCATTTTCGATAAGACCAACACAGCGATTGCGCAAATTATGCGTTTTGATATCGTGTAGCAAAAAATGCATGCGATCAAAAACCCCTAAATTATACGTTGCTGCGGCAAATACCCATGTAGAATACTCAAAAGCACGGGAAAGCATTTCGGATAAATCGGTTTTTGACACATCAAACACACGGACGTTTCTTATACCTTTTTCTGAAAGCTTTACCGACAGAATGTCCGCCGCATTTTCGGTTCCGCTATACACAGAACCATAAAATATAGCAACTGAATTGGTTTCGGGTGTATAGGTAGACCATTTTTCATAACGATCAATAAGCATATTAAAATTTTGTCTCCACACAAAGCCGTGCAAAGGACAAATATATGAAATATCTAAACGAGAGGCCTTCTTTAACAGCGCATGTGTTTGTGGACCGTATTTCCCCACAATATTGGTGTAGTACCTGCGCGTTTCATCTGACCAATCCTTTTCCCAGTTTACTTCATCGGCAAAAAGACTACCGTGCATAGCGCCATATGCGCCAAACGCATCGGCAGCAAAAAGAACATGATCAGTTGTGTCATAGGTTACCATTACTTCTGGCCAATGAACCATAGGAGCCATGATGAAACGCAAAACGTGCTTGCCAAGCGACAAGGTGTCGTTCTCTTTAACCACAACCGCTCGACTTTGAACGTCAAAATCGTAAAACTGTTCCATCATGCGAAACGCTTTTTGCGTGGCAACAATTTTCATATCAGGAAATTTTTCGGCCAAGTATGGAATAGCTGCACAGTGATCGGGCTCCATATGGTCAACTACCATATAATCAAGGGGTCTACCGTTTAATACGTGATCAAGATTGTCATGAAACTGATGCTCTACCGCTGCATCAATGCCGTCCATAAGACAAGTTTTATTGTCCATAATAACGTAATTGTTATACGACATTCCCGCAGGTACACGATAGGTGTTTTCAAAAAGTTCAAGACGACGATCTTGCGCACCTGTCCACCAAATATCATCTACCACTTTACGCACGTTATACATACGTATCCTCCCTTATACCACCTGCGCAACAAGAGGCGACGCAGAATGGTGTGAGTTGAATAAGACAAGATATCAGTGCGCTTAAAAACCCTCTCCAGCTTTTAACCGCATTGCATACAGCAATTATATAACCATACAAGCAAGTTTTAGAAATTACTGTGCTGTACGCCGCATAAAGGCGCGTACGCGCTGGAACACATATGTACAGATAAATGCCAGTAAAGTGATAAGGGTCCATTCAAGATGTAAATCGGCGAGTGGCACAAAATCAAATGGAAGCGAAATATGTGCAAAACAGGTATCACGAATCACAACTAAACCTGTTTCCAAGATACAAACCAAGCAAGCAATTTGATAGGGTAACCATGTGTCTGCAGGTAGTATAGGGTTTTTTCGTTTGGCATGCGATGTGATTAAGGCCATAGCGATAATACAAACCGCCAGTGGATACATAATGTTCAAAATATGAACGGAATAACTTAAAATAGTAGATAATCCAACATTTGCAAGGACAAATGACACCAAGAAAACCGCACGTAAAGCACATTTAAAGCGAGGGCCTTCGCTTGCTTGAGCAAAATATTCGCCTGCTGCGCACGACAAAGTCATACACACGTTTAAGCATGCAATGGTAAAGATGGCAGCGACAATCCAAGAACCCCATGAGCCAAATTGAAATGCTGCTGCATAGGCAATAATTGAAGCACCTTGATCGAGGTGTTGCGTGAGACCCGACATACACATACCAACGAACGCAAAACCAGCATACACACACATCATAAAAATGCCTGCAATACAGCCCGATTTTATAACTTGGCTAACCACATCTTCTTGCTTGGTAATACCTTGCTGTTTAATGTAGGGAATTAAAATTGATCCAAAAATAAACGCCCCAAACACATCCATGGTTTGATATCCGCAAATAAATCCTTGTGAAAAAGCATATAAGGACTTAGAAAAACTATCTTGCTGAGAAAGAACCGTAGATGTTTGAGAAAAAGCCGAGAACGAATTAATTGTTTGTAGCGGCGTGCTTGGCCGCTGAAAAAAGAACGAGCCAATAAGCATCACGATCAAAACGAGCAAGCACGGACCAGATATTTTTCCCATAATATTTGTTAAACTACCCGGATGAACTGCACAACTATAGGCAATAGTAAAGAATAACGAGGAAAACAGTATCAACATGATACTTTGAACTAACATATCGAGATGAGTGACGGCAAATTCTGTTTGACCAAAGAGCGAACAAACGCTTATACATATCGACGAAAGAGGAGCAGAGAGCCCCGACATCAATGGAGCGGTCATTTCGTATGCACATGCAGCCGTACGCGGAACAATCATGCAAGGACCAAGCATTAAAAACACCAACAGGGTAAAGATTTTGCTAAACAGCGGTGAAATATGTTTTGAAATGGTAGCAGGTGATCCTACCAAACATAAGGCAATAAGTGCCAACAGTGGTAATCCAACTCCCGAAATAAAAAATCCAGCAAGCACCCACAAGATGTCACGGCCAGCATGCGCGCCAATATAGGGTGCAAGAATAAGATTTCCAGCACCAAAATACATTGCAAACAAAGCGGTTGCAATCACAAAAGTTCTTTGTACATTACGAATTGAAAAGTTCAAATTTCTGCCCTACTCTTACGTACGAATTAATTTTACGTGCTTACCGCAAAGATGATTTAGATGCAAACACGGTAAGTATTGAGCATAAACGCTTGCATGAAATCGGCTGCGCGGGTATAAACATGAGCTAAAGTGCGCTACAATGATGTGAAAGTAATTGTATCCTAAAACTGATCATTTATAATTGTTTTTACATCGCTACAACAAATGCGCTCATCTCTAAACGCGCACATCTCTGTGTTCTGAACTTAAAGGAGCAGGTATGCAAGATCAAACGCACGATCCAAACGGTTTAGATCCGCACGCGAAGAAAAATGATGCGGAAATATTAAATGAAAAGACACCAGATACGCTGGATGCTCACAATAGCGAAGCACCAGATCAGGCACCAGATTCGCTGGATAATCAAGACAGCAATCTTGAGCGTGCAACCTCAAACGCTGCAGATTTAGATTCCATAGAGTTGCAAGACAGCGCAACAGACGCAGCAGGCAAAAGCGAAGAAGCTGCAGGCGCGCAGGATTCAGAAGCTTCACCGGCCATTTTGCATAAGAGTGTTTTCAAGAATCTTGCTGAACAAACAAAAGAAAAGACGCACCACAGGCGACATAAAGTTTTTTCGGCCGTTAAAGCATTTTTGTGCCTTGTAGTGCTTGTTATTGTCCTTGCGGCGCTTGCATTTGTTGGATATGCCGCCTATCTTGAAAGTCACTATTCGCGCATAGCCGATAATAAAATGCTTAAAATTGAAAGTCCACACGCTGAAATAGAAGGTGGTCAGCCTCAACAAGTGTCCTACGGAACTACCTATACGCTTACTACGTATAACGTAGGTTTTGGTGCATATACGCCCGATTATACCTTCTTTATGGATAAAGGCGTTATGAAGGATGGCACACCTAAACAAGGTGTGCACGGAAAGGCAGTAAGTCTAGAAAGCGTAGAAGCTGCAACTCAAGGATCAATTGCAACGATTGCTCAAGCAGCCAATGGCTCCGCGCCCGACTTTATGTTCTTTCAAGAGATCGATACCGATTCTGATAGAAGTTATCACGTTAACCAAGTAAAAGCCGTTAAAGATACGTTTTCTACCTACGAGTCGAGTTTTGCGTCTAATTTCCATTCGGGCTTTCTTGCCTACCCCTTACACGATATGCACGGAAAAGTTAATTCGGGAATTCTTACCTTATCGCGCGTTAACATGATAAATTCCATTCGCAGAAGCTATCCTGTTACCACTGATTTCCCTGATAAATACTTTGATTTAGACAGATGTTTTCAAATTACACGCTATACGCTTCCCGATAAACATTCACTGGTGCTCATCAATTCGCATATGTCGGCCTACGATAAGGGCGGAAAATTTAGAGCAGCGCAGCTTAAGATGCTTACCGACACACTTGTCAGCGAGTATGCAAAGGGTAATTATGTGATTGCAGGCGGTGATTGGAATCACGCGCTGTGTGATTCTTTGGAGCTTTATCCAAGCGAGCAAGGTATTCCCGATTGGGTGAAGCCACTTAACGCAAGCGACCTTCCACAAGGTTTTACCTGCGTTGCGGCGGATAATTTATCGGAAGTTCCAACATGTAGAGGCGATGATATTGCCTACGAAAAAGGTGTAACGTATACCACAACCGTAGACGGTTTTATTGTTTCAAATAATGTTGAAGCACAAGCGCACAATATAGATACGGGATTTGCAACCAGTGACCATAATCCGGTTCTGTTAACGTTTAAGCTCAAAGCTGCTGCGTAAGCTAGGACAAAGGTGCTTAGATTACCTTAGAAGCACTCCATGAGTACGTTAGTTAATGCGTATACAAGAAGCGCCCAAGCACAAAGCTTGAGCGCTTCTTTGTTTTGTATGAAAAGTTTTACACACCTGTGTGTATCGCTTGGCGCGTGAGTTAAACATGTATTCTAACTTGTTGTACGTCTTTTAGACACTATTCAAAAGACTGCAGGTCGCGCAGCCAATCGGTACAAAGTGCATCAGAAGGCATTCTAAAGTCGCCGCGCGGAGAAAGGGCGCACGATCCAACTTTGGGTCCATCGGGTAAACAGCTACGCTTAAACTGTTGACTAAAGAATCTGCGATAAAACGTTTTAAGCCACATAAGGATCGTTTTTTTATCGTAGCTATCTGCAAAAGCTACCTGCGCCAAGCGAAAGACTTTTGAAGGCCTAAAACCGCGTCTTAAGACTTGATACAAGAAAAAGTCATGAAGCTCATACGGGCCAACTAAATCCTCGGTCTTCTGCGCGATGGTACCATCATCGTGCGCAGGTAAAAGCTCGGGCGACACCGGCGTAGCCAAAATATCAAGTAATACATCTTGCAAATCCTGCGATTCATCAAAAGACGTAGAACAGCTATGGACAACGTGCGCAACTACGTGACGAACAAGTGTTTTGGGAACGCCAACATTAACAGCATACATCGACATGTGGTCACCGTTGTAGGTTGCCCAACCAAGCGCAAGCTCGGACAGATCACCTGTACCAATTACCAGCGCACCTTCCTGATTGGCAATGTCCATAAGAATCTGCGTGCGTTCGCGCGCCTGAGAATTTTCGTACACAACATCTTTATCGTGAACATCGTGGGCAATATCTTCAAAATGCTGTAAAACAGCTGCAGAAATAGGAATTTCTTTGAGCGTTGCATGAAGGACATCGGCTAAAACAGCCGCATTACCATGAGTTCTTTCGGTAGTACCAAAGCCTGGCATGGTAACCGCTATAATACCTGCGCGATCAAGCCCGATCATATCAAAAGCACGTGCACATACCAGAAGCGCAAGCGTTGAATCAAGACCACCCGATACGCCAAGCACGACAGTTTTTGTATGTGTATGTAAAAGCCGCTTGGCAAGGCCGTGAGCCTGAATAGAAAGTACATCTTCGGCACGAGCGGAGAGCTCGGCCGTTTGAGCAGGTACAAAGGGATGCGGATCAATAAAACGTGTAAGCGTACAGGAGCGCACCTGCAGCTCAAATGAGGTGGTCACATACGTTTTTATGGCGGCAATAGTGCTGGTAAACGTAGACGTATGACGACGTTCCTGATCAAGCATGTCTACATCTATCTCGGTAGAAACACCTGCATGTGAAAATGGCTTACTTTCGGCCAAGAGCGTGCCGTTTTCGGCAATTAGATTATGCGAAGAAAACACCAAATCTTGAGTTGACTCCGTCCACCCAGCACAGGCATATACATATCCTGCTATCAAATGAGCGCTTTGATTGGTAACTAAATTACGACGATATGCGCACTTGCCAATTTGTGCATCTGATGCGGACAAATTGCAGATAATCGTTGCACCAGCTAAAGCATGAGCAATAGAGGGCGGACAAGGTGTCCAAAGATCTTCGCAAATTTCTACAGCAACCACCAGCTGAGGTACAGAACTGCAGGTAAATAGTTGATTCATACCAAAAGGAACATGAGAAAACGATGCAAAATTGATATACACTACCTCGTGCTCACCCGGTGTGAAATGGCGCAGCTCGTAAAACTCGTTATAGGTTGGAAGCGCGTGTTTTGGCACAATACCCAAAAGACGCCCATGATGAAAAGCAATTGCACAGTTATAAAGGTTAGATCTCACCGAAACAGGTGCACCCACTACGATAAGGGCATCAAGGTTAGCGCAGGCTTGTATTAAGCGTTCTACGCCTTGTTGAGCCTCGGTGATAAGTTGTGCTTGCCAGAACAAGTCTTCGCAGGTATATCCTGTTATACTTAGCTCAGGCAACACAATAAGGCGTGCCTCATCGTCGCGGTAAGCACTTAAAATTTCTTCATAGCATGCTGCAACATTTTCTGAAACACACCCCACCTGAACATGCGGCGAGCGTGTAGCAACCTTTATAAAACCGTCTTTCATACTAATGTGAGGCTCCTTTACCTGTGCCGTGAGGAAAACGTTTAGGAGGCCAGTTAGGCGATACACAAGGCTGTGCCAAACAAGACCAATCACCAAACTTAGAATTAGGATTTGCGTCTAGTGAAAAGTCGGCAAAGATGCCTGCGCGCCAATTCCTCAGTGCAACCAGGGCAATCATGGCGCCGTTATCACCGCAAACAACCATCGGTGGAACAGTTACACGTATGCCTTTTTTGGTAAACGCCTCGATATAAGCATCGCGCAGCTCTTTATTAGCAGCAACTCCGCCGCCCACGCAAAAATCACGCGCACCCGTTTGTTTAAGTGCTTCGTAAGCTTTTGCAACTTGAACATCTATGATAGCCGCCTCAAACGAAGCTGCAAGATCGGGTAAATTGATAGGTCTACCTGCTTGATTTTCGTGCTCAATGTAGGTAATAACCGAAGTTTTTAAGCCCGAAAGCGAAAAACTATAGTCGTGCGAATGAAGCATTGCTCGCGGAAAATGAATTGCTCGCTTATTGCCTTTAGCAGCGAGTTTAGAAATGATAGGACCACCTGGATAGCCTAAGCCCAAAGCTTTTGAAACCTTGTCAAAAGCCTCTCCTACTGCGTCGTCGATCGTTGCTCCTAAAATTTCGTAGACGCCCCATGCTTTAACATGAACAAGCAGCGTATTTCCACCCGACACCAACGATGCAATAAACGGCGGCTTAAGATCGTTTGTTTCGTACAGATTTGCAAGCATATGCCCTTCGAGGTGGTTTACTGCGATAAGTTTAAGATGAGCACCCGCTGCCAAGCCTTTTGCAAAAGCGACACCAACAACCAGCGCACCAACAAGACCAGGTCCTGCCGTTACTCCTACAGCTGAAAGATCCTGCGGAACCAAGGTATCAAGACCGAGCTTTTCACCAGCTTGTTGCATAACTTCTTCAAATACACCAACAATAGCTTCTACATGCTTACGCGAAGCAATTTCGGGCACAACACCACCAAAACGTGAATGAAAATCAAGCGAAGTTGCAACTACATTCGCAAGTACTTCACCATGGGAATCAATGATAGCAAGACCTGTTTCATCGCAGGAAGATTCAATAGCTAAGATAAGATCACCAGCATGCTTAAGCGCGTCTAGGCCTGCTTGCGAGCGCGTAGCAGCACATATGGGCCATGGGCGCACAGAAGCGGCAGGACGTGCCTGCTCTTTTTTATGAAGAAGCGTAGTATCAAGAGGCAAAGCTGCACGAAGCACAAGTGCATCGTGACCTTTACCGTAATAATCTTTTCGCGTCGCAATGCGTGTAAATCCAAGTTTGTTATACAGTGCACAAGCAGGTGCATTATCTGCTTCTACCTCAAGCGAAACCGACGTACAACCATACATTTGGCCGTCGTAGGCTACACGCTCAAGCAGACGCTCGCCAATATGGTTTTGCCTGCGCGCTTTAGCAACGGCAATATCGCTGATCTGAAACTCGTCACCCGATAGAACTGCTCCTGCAAATCCAATAATATCTGCTTCGTCATGAGCAACCCACCACGAACGATTGGGTTGGCTTAACTCATCTGCAAACATCTGCTCGGTCCAGGGCGTATGATGTGTTTGATCATGACAAGCTTTTTCGAGCGCACAAACACTTTGTACATCGTTTACCGACATAGGACGCAACTGACAATGAAGTCCTGCTAGTTCATCGTTTACACCTGTTGTTTGTACCTGAGCAGGCTCTTTCATGCCAAGCCTTTGACGCTCGTGCTCTTCGGCATCGGAAAGACGTGTGTACACAGGAAGCACCAAAGCAGGATCTCCGCTTTTAAGCTGGTTGTGAGCAAGCGCATAGACATAGGCTTGTATAAGACCGCTTCCGCTTGGATGCCACAAAGACTCATCCGCAATACGAGTAAGACCTGCACCTTTAAAGAGGTCTAAGTACTTAGTAAATGCATCTCCCGAGAATAGAAGTTCATCTTTATCAGCACGCGCGCAAAATTCTTGGACGGCAACATCGGCTTTTACAACGCGTTCAAGCGCAAACGTGCGCAAAGCTCCTTCTTCGGTGAGATCATAAATTCCGGGGTAAACTTCTTTTCTCATAGCATCGGCTACCACAGCAACGCGACCTCTTACCCCTTTAAGCCACATATTCCATGCAACACTATCAAGCGTCGATACACCGTACAATTTTTTGCTCATGCCGCAAGAAAGACCCTTTGCGGTAGCAATACCAATTCTTACGCCTGTAAATGAGCCAGGGCCTCGTCCAACTATAACTGCGTCAACATCATCAAGCGACGTATGCGCGCTATCCAAGCAGCCAAGCATGGTATTAATAAGCTCTACATTTGCACGACGACGGCATAGGTGGTCTTGCGCGTGAACATCAACTACCTTAAAAGAAGCGTTCTTCGGAAGGAAGCTTTCCTTTTCTGCATCAAGTTGAGTGGATGAATCCAAAACAACACGCGCAGTTGCGCAGGCAAGCATATCGGTAGACGTGTCAAATGCAACTACATGGCACGATTTTTGAGTAGCAAAATTCATAGAGTTCACTCCTTACGCACAAAAATGAGAACTTATCTGGTCGACAAGGTGGTGCATATGGTCATTATGTGCAATAAAGCTAATTTGACGAGGCGGTTCTTCCATAGTGTGCGCATCTTGCGATAAGCGTGTAATAACAACGTCCATACGATCTGGGCCAATTTCATCGACAAATTGCTCGCCCCATTCGATAACGCATGGGCCGTCTGAATCCAAAACATCATACAAACCAGTATCTTCTAGTTGTTCGGGGGTACTCAGACGATAAAGATCAAAGTGATACAAAGGCATATGTGCACCTTCGTACACCATTTCGATAGTAAATGTTGGGCTGGTAACATCGTCAGTAATCTGCATGCCTGCAGCGATGCCTTTGGTTAACTGTGTTTTTCCCGCGCCCAAATCACCTGTTAAAATAAGAACATCACCTGCAGAAAGAAGCGTTCCAAGCAACGTACCCAAGGCTTGAGTTTGCTCTGTTGACACCGTAATAAATGTTCCGGGTGATGTCATATGTATAGACGAACAGATGTCCTTATCCATTGAAATCCCTCCTCGGGATATATGAGCGCAAAAGTTACACGGTATAAACTATGTAATAATTATAGCCATTCTTAGAGGTAGATGCGCTCTAAGCGTAAGGAGAAATCACAAAGAACTTCGTAATTGATGGTGTTGCGCAAAGCTGCTAGTTCATCGGCACTGATGTATTCTGCGCCATCCTCGCCTAATACGGTAACCACATCGCCACGTTCAATGGGCGCAAAACCTTGAGGATGGGCAAGCGTTTGAAGCGGATACGCAAACATGCACTGATCCATACAGATACGACCAACCTGATGAACACGCTGTCCTTTAACTAACACATCCATTTTGTTAGATAAGCTGCGCGTAAGACCATCGGCATAGCCAAGTGGAATAGTTGCAATTTGCATATGAGGCTCGCTTACACGATAGGTCATACCATAGCTGACGCCATCGCCAATACGAGGCTCAAATGTGCGCACAACGCGCGCTTTTACCGACATAACAGGCGAAAGTTCAAGACGAGAAACCGTGGCATCACTGGGGTGAAGACCGTAGAGACCAATGCCTACACGGCACATATCAAACTGCAGCTCGGGATGTAAGATAGTTGCTGCAGTATTATTGCAGTGAATGAGCCCCGTATAAAATCCAGCTGCATGCAACTCGCGAATAGCATCTGAAAACACCTGATACTGACGCCTAAAATCCCAGTCGCCTTCGACATCGGCTGTAGCAAAATGTGTTGAAGTTCCAATACAGCTAATTCCTCGATGAAAATCTATGGTGTGACGAAATTCTACCGCATCGCTTGCAGCAACCCCAACGCGTGTCATTCCCGTATCAAGAGCCATATGATATTTTCCAACGGTATTATGCGCAACACAGCGTTCGCCATATGCAAGGACAAATTCTGTGGTATAGATAGTAGGAATAAGCGAATACTCAATAAGGTCATCAATAGCTGTTTCGGGAGGCTCGCTTAGCAGAACAATTGGCTGAGTGATACCAGATTTTCTAAGTGCAATCCCCTCGTCAACCGTTGCCACCGCAAATTGATTTGCACCAGCCGAACTCATAGCGCGTGCACACGCGGCGGCTCCATGACCATATGCATCGGCCTTAACCACGCACATAAGCCTTACTGATGGGTTAAGCAATTTCTTAAATGTACGAACGTTACGACGAAGCGCGGAAAGGTTGATTTCCACCCATGACCATCTGTTCTTTGGACCTATCTCCTGCATTTACTATCCTTTTACTATCCCTTGACAAAATCTTGCAATATACGTTGTAAATTGCGCTGCACAGCATGAAATTCGTGTGAAAAGCCTAATCGTGCTCAATGAGCATAAACACATGGGCTTGCATGTACGCTTTGTATGAACTGTATAACGTAAGTTTTCATGTACGTCATATGAGCCCTATAAACGTATCAAAACTTAAACCTGCGAAAAAGAATCACCAAAATCTTGTGCAGCAAGCCCAATATAGTTCAGTAAATCATGTGCCATAACTGCGGTTTCACCAAATTTCTTTTGTGCTAACAGCGCAGATGAACCGTGCAACTCACATGCATACGAAGCAAGCAACACCAACTCTTCGTTAGTTACATGTGACTGAGCCAAAAGTGATGCGGTAATACCAGCCAAAACATCACCCGTACCAGCCGTTGCAAGACAGGCAGGACCTGGCTTTGGCAAAAGCGCAACATCGGTTGATACACATGCCGTTGCAGACGATTTTGCCATAACTACCAGCTCTGATCCACCATCAGACCACACAATACGGCGTGCAGCTTCTAGCGTTGCACTCAGCGTAGAAAGAGGCTCTCTTTCAAGACCTACCAGACGAGCAAGTTCTTTTCGATGCGGCGTTAAAATCAACGGAGCATTACGGCGTATAAGCTCGGGAAATTTATCAAGCTTGTTACCCGTAAGGCGCGCAATACAGTTAAGGCCATCTGCATCAACTACCAGCGGAACATTTGACGTCAACAAAGCCGATACAATGCTTACCGTATGCGCATTAACTCTCATGCCCGGCCCTATGAGACACGCGCCAAATTTAGGAGCTAGTTGCGCAACTGCTTCGCATGCAGCAGCTCCAAAAGTTCCCTCAGGAGAAGCAGGAAGCGCAAGAACAGGGATGTCTAACAGATGAGATTGAGCAAGCGCAGCTATAGATTCTGGCACTGCAAGCGTTACATATCCAGCACCAGCGCGTGCACAAGCAGAGGCAGCCATAATAGCCGCTCCTGGAAAACGAGTAGAGCCCGCAACAACCAATACCGTACCACGTGAATACTTATCGTGCGCCTTAGACGGCTGTGGAATGACGTCAGCATAATCATCAAAATCAACACGCCATGCAACAGGATCGGCTTCGCGCACAAGATAATCGCTTTGCTCTGCTAAAGGAGCAACTACAATAGCGCCTACTACATCACGAGCATCATCGCATAAAAGTCCTGGTTTAAGCGCAATCATCGTAACCGTTAAATCGGCAATAATACAATTGCCCTGTTTAAGCCCTGTTTGCGCCGAAAGGCCACTTGGAACATCAACAGCAACAACGCGTGCAGCAGATTCGTTAACACAGTCAATCCAAATAGAAAACGGCTCGTGAGCAAAACCGCGAAAGCCCGTACCAAACATAGCGTCGATAACAACATCGCTTTTAAAGAGCAGTTCTTCCAGCTCTTCGCGAGGAGGAGCAACAACCACTGCAACTCCTTGAGCCTCTGCTGACTTTGCACACACACGAATGAGGTCTGCTTGAAGCTCATCGGTTTCCACTGGCGTTACAACGGTAACGGTACAACCTTTTTTAAGTAGATAAGCAGCAGCTACCCAACCATCTCCAGCGTTATTACCAAAGCCACACATAACGGTAACGGTTGATACTTCTTTAAGCTCTAAAACTTCTCTTCCTACAGCCAAGCCTGCACGATGCATAAGTTCAGAAATACTTACGCCTACATCAGCTAAATGGTGCTCGACTTTTTTTATATCCTCAACATTGAGAATCGGTTGCATGAAACACTCCTATAAAACACACCTGTACTTATAAGTTTTACTGCGTCTGACGCATGGAGCTTTTGATTAAACTTTATGCGCCAGACGACTACAATCCGTTAGAATTATTATACGTTTTTATATAATTTTATAGAGCTACATTATACGGATAACACATGTCTAATTTGTTGAAGAAGAATTCTTTTGTGCACGCGCTTCAAGGTTTGTAAGCTCGCCGTAATCAAGCCGCTCAAGCTCATCAATAAGGCCGCGTGCCTGCTTAAACGAATACGCTAGCTTCTCTTTGGGCGAAGGCTCGGCGACATCTTGAGCTATCATATCCTGCGTTAATGCTAAAGCGTTGGCAACGGCAACCGTATGTGTATGGCTCAGCGTCAAAGCAATTTTAATGATACCAGCTTGATCTGCAATTCTTTGAGCGGTTGACGATAAAACAGGATAGGGCTTTCCATACGCATCGTGAGCAACACTTATATCAGCATATCCAATGCCACAAGCAAAACCTGTGCCTAACGCTTTAACCACGGCTTCGCGCGCGGCAAAAAATGCAGCAAAATGCTCGGCAGGACGAGCGCAGGCGTCAGCATAGCTAATCTCATCAGCGGTGAATACGCGTGTTTTAAGATTTGGGTGTAACGTGAGTGCGCGCTTCATGCGCTCGATTTCAAACATATCAACGCCGATGCCTGATTGCATTACGGTTTTATGTTCCATTTTGTGTGCGCTCCTTTTACCCAAACATACATTCTTGCACGTTTTCACACGTTATCGAACGTTTTAGCACGTTTTCGCACGAAATTGCACGAGCAGTAATCAAAACTTGCCAATTAACGTGAACTATTCAACCGTAACCGACTTTGCAAGATTGCGCGGCTTATCAACATCACAACCACGCAAACGCGCCACATAACGCGCCAAAAGTTGTAGATGAATAATAGCCACGATAGGCACAAGATCCTCTTCGGGACAAGCGGGAATCCAAAGCGTATGCTCACATTGAGCAGCAACAGATTCATCGCCATCTGTTGCAACCGCAATACATGTTGCACCACGAGCAATAACTTCTTGAATATTTGAAACGGTTTTATCGTGTACATGGTCTTGCGGAACAATTGTAACAACCAAAAAGCCAGGCTCCAAAAGTGCGATAGGACCATGTTTCATTTCACCCGCAGGATAGGCCTCGGCATGGAGATAGCTAAGCTCTTTGAGTTTAAGCGCACCTTCAAACGCCGTTGTTGAATTTGCACCGCGACCCAAGAATAGCGCGGAATGAGCATTTCTAAATAAAGGAGCAATTTGTTTGTCTTGCCATCTACGAGAAATAACCTCACGAATAAGGTCACTCAATGCTAAAAGATGCTCAAAATGGGCTTTAACATCGCTATATTCCAAAGTTTTACGGACGTATGCAAGTTGGAGTGCAACAAGCGCGCAAGCAACAATTTGTGCCGTATAAGCTTTTGTTGAAGCAACACAAATCTCAGGACCTGCTTGAACGTATACAACACCATCTGCTTCGCGCGCAGCCGATGAGCCCAACACATTGGTAATGGCTATAACTTTGCATCCCAGCGCCTTCATTCTTCTTGCTGCGCAAAGCGTATCTGCCGTTTCGCCCGACTGTGTAATGATAATGCAAAGGGTGTGATCAGTAATAAGTGGTTCTTTATAGATAAACTCAGAAGCAAATTCACAGCAAACGGGAATTTTTGCCCATGATTCGATGTATTGACGAGCAATTAAACTTACGTGATACGAGGTACCACAGGCAATCATATAAATTCTGTCTACGGATGCAAGCTCATCGCTCGTCATTGCAAGTTCATCGAGCTTAATTCCGTCAGGCGTCAGGCGACCTTTAAGCAAACGCTCAAGCGCCTGGGGTTGCTCGGCAATCTCTTTTGCCATAAAGTCGGCATAACCACCAAGCGTTGCTGCCGAAGCATCCCAGTCGATATCAAGCGTAGTAGGATGAGCAATTTCTATGCCGTTATCGTCAAATACCGTAATTTCACCTGTTGAGTTAAGACGTGCAAACTGATTGTCTTGGAGCTGAATAACATGCGAGGCAACCGATGCCATAGGTGTGATATCGCTTGCAGCATAGGCGCCTTGAGGCGTGGAAGCAAGAACAAGCGGCGATCCTTTGCGCGCAACAACCACTTGACCTGGTAAATCGGCACAAGCAACAGCTATAGCCCAAGTACCTTGCAAACGTTCGCACGCATATCTAACGGCCGTAAGCAAATTACCTTGCGCGGGGCCATTATATGCATCACTTACCAGGTGAGCAATAACTTCAGAATCTGTTTCACTCCTAAGCGTGTGCCCTATTTGCGCAAGATATGCTCTTAGCTGGCGGAAATTTTCTATAATACCGTTATGGACAATGGCAATTCTTCCGCTATCGTCTAAATGAGGATGCGAGTTTTTGTCGGTAGGAGCGCCATGGGTTGCCCAGCGTGTATGCGCAATGCCTGTAAATCCGTTGAGATTAGCAAGCTCGCTGCGCTCTATGAGCGTTTGCACACGACCTGCGCACTTTACACTGTGAAGCTCTTTGTCGTCGGAAACAACCGCAATACCTGCGGAATCATAACCACGATATTCAAGTGCCTCAAGACCTTGCAACAAAAAATGTTTTGCTTGTTCTTTTCCAGTAAATCCAACAATTCCGCACATACATCCTCCGAAATCTCAGCTGTGTCTTAGCTGTAAAGTTTTTGCTATTCACAGCTTTGGCTATTCACAGCTTTTGCAACAATTCAAAAAACATTCAATCTTTCAACTTAAACAATGTAACGTGCGTTCAAAATATCGTCCACCATATGGCGCAACGCTGCAAAAGGCGCAAACACGAAAATCATACGAAGAAAATCGTGTATGGCTATCACGAGCAGGCAAACAAAATTGAACACAACAACTATACTGAACGTAATAATTACATTGTTCATCTACCTATCCTTGTAGTTCTCTACAGTATAAAGCATTTAGTAGTCTATCAATAATAAGCGAAATGTATTACACAGAAAACAGGATCAACTTTGCACGCGTGTAAAAGCTATCCATACACACCAATTTATTTATAAATTTAATGGTAAACTGCAGCCAAACACGTATTTTAGAAAACAAAATAAGGCGCGCATGCCGTAAAAGAGCTGTATATTAACTCCTAGTTTAT
The DNA here is from genome assembly GCF_056583915.1 of Fannyhessea sp. C0108B2. Classification (NCBI taxonomy): domain Bacteria; kingdom Bacillati; phylum Actinomycetota; class Coriobacteriia; order Coriobacteriales; family Atopobiaceae; genus Fannyhessea; species Fannyhessea sp. C0108B2. The sequence continues at coordinate 83,549 of NZ_JBWPJQ010000004.1, forward strand.
AAGTACGCGTAACAGTACAACAATATCCTATACAAATTTGTGGATATCTTTGATGTGTAACCATTTTGCAAACGTGCTATGAGAAACCGATAGCATTTCTGCTCCTTGGCGTAAATTTACACGACCACGCTGCCAAAGACTTGCAACTGCATAGAAGTCTTCTGGTATATTCAGGCATGGGCGCCCAAATTCCACGCCTTTTTCCTTAGCAATACGTATCCCTTCTGCTTGTCGTTGCCGTATGTTCTCGCGCTCAACTTGAGCTACGTACGATAAAATCTGCAAAACGAGATCAGCAATAAACTTTCCTGTTACACCATTTATGCGTTTTCTTGTATCAAGTAAGGGACAGTCCAGCACAACAATGTTTGCCTCTTTTTCCTTGGTAATCTTATTCCACTGCTCAATAATCTCATCGTAATTTCTGCCCAAACGGTCAATCGACTTAATAAAGAGATCGTCGTTACTTTTAAGTTTGCGCACAAGCCGACGATAATTTTTGCGCTGAAAGTTTTTTCCCGAAGCCTTATCAACATAAATATTACTATCCTGTATACCAACATGCTCCAAAGCAACAAGCTGTCTATCTATACATTGCTCTTTGGTTGACACTCGTACATATCCATAGCGCATACTGTTCCCCCTGCTTATTTGTCCATGCAATTTTGTCGCGGCAATCTACATAAAGAGACTTATAATAAATGAGGATTCAAAACGTGCAATAACAATATGTAACGTCATAAACGAAAAGAAGGAAATTATGAAAGCACTTATTGTAATTGATTATTCATACGATTTTGTAGCAGATGATGGCGCGCTTACCGTAGGCGCACCAGCGCAGGCACTTAGCCAGCATATTTGCGATCTGACGCATGATTTTCTTAATGCAGGCGAATATGTAGTTATTGCCAATGACACCCATCACAAAGGTGATCCATATCATCCAGAAACCAAGCTCTTTCCGCCTCACAATATCGAAGGAACTCCAGGTCAAAAGCTATATGGAGAAATGCAAACCATTTTGGAAGCAAACAAGGATAAGCCAAACCTTTATTACATGCCAAAAACTCGCTATTCTGCGTTTGCAGGAACTGATTTGCACATCAAGCTGAGAGAGCGTGGCATCAATGAAATTCATCTTGTAGGTGTTTGCACGGATATTTGTGTTCTGCATACAGCCATTGATGCGTATAACCTTGGTTTTTCTATTGTTGTTCACAAGAATGGCGTTGCAAGTTTTGATCCGCAAGGACATGCATGGGCGCTTAACCATTTTGAGCATTGCCTTGGGGCAAAAATTGAGGATTAAAAAGTTTAGAAGTTAAAATTATTTAGATTTCTATAAAAATTGCCAGAACCGTTATGTTTAAATGGCAAAACGAAGGATGAAAGCGCTTGCATAGTTATTGGTTTAAATATGCCTACGATCTCAACGCTTTTTTATATAAAGAATGTCATAGCTCACCATACGACTCCGCTTTCAAATTGATTGTGAACGTGAAACAGAAATATCACATCATACCGTTTTAAAATGGTGGAATTCTTAATTATATGTTATATTGTATAAAACACTTTACGTTGTAAAGTAAATGCTATAAATAGAATGTTAAAAGAGGTAAATTATGACTCAAGTGAATTTTAGAGTAGACGATACAATCAAGGCGAAGGCTGAAAGTGCATGTACAGCTATGGGCTTAAGTATGTCTACGGCTATAAATATTTTTCTTACAAAGCTTGCGAATGAGCAAAGAATACCATTTGAAGTAGCTGTTGATCCATTTTATAGAGATGAAAATATGACAAGACTAAGAAAGTCTATCGCCCAGCTCAATGCAGGTAAGGGAAAAGTACATGAGGTAGATTATGAATAAAATTTTTTCAGATGAAGCATGGGAGGATTTTGAGTATTGGACGAAGCAGGATAGAAAAACTATTAAACGCATACTTCAGTTACTACAGGATATTGAAAGAAACGGTTATGAGGGAATAGGTAAACCTGAAGCCCTAAAAGGAGATTTAAGAGGTTTTTGGAGCAGAAGAATAGACAATTGCAATCGTCTTGTATATCGTATAAGTGATGGAAACATAGAGGTAGCACAGTGTGGATCTCATTATAGAGATAAATAAGTATATGTAATATCAATCTAGATATCCATCCAGACAACTATTTGCCAAAACAAGATGGAATACTCCGAGTAACTATGTTATTCTTAATAAGGAGAAGTTAGTTTGATTTCTGGAGAAAAATTAAAAAAGTTAAGACTTATGAGAAACTTAACTCAAAAAGAACTTGCCATTAAGTCTGGATTGACAGATGCTGCTATAAGAAATTATGAACTTGGAAATAGATCTCCAAGTAAATAACAATTACAAAAAATATCTGAAACACTTGATTGCGATATATCAGCATTGATCGATCATGTACCTAATGCTATTTTTGAAATAATGCATATAAATTTTGATTATGAAAAAGACATAAAGTTTAGACCCTTAGCAGACGATGGAGAGATTACTGGACTTTTATCAAATGATGTAGGCTTCAATAATTTTCTTATAAAATGGAATGAGATGAGAAAAAAAGCATTACAACGATGAAATAACAGACAAAGAATTTGAAGAATGGAAGTTATCTTACCCTAAAAAATCAAGATTTTTAAAGTAGAGGTAATTATGTTAAAAACTAGTGGATTATTATTTACACTCAATTCTGATGGATCAGCTGAGATTGGGTACGAGGATTACGATGTAGAATTTTTTGATGGAGCCGACTATGAAGTTATGTATTATTTAGACAAAAATAATTTTAAATTATTGCTTGATGCTCTCGGTATATCTAGAAAAGATAAGATTAAAAAATATTTAATTGATGAGTTTGATGAAAATTTTGACTCAAATAAATTCGAGAATTTCTGTAACGAAAAAAATATAAAATTTAAAAGAAATGTTCATATTGGATAAAAATAAAGACCGCAGCCTGAGACTACGGTCTTATTTTTGTCCTCATGTAAACCACTTGGAACTATTATTTAGTTTATTCTTTTTACTTCCAGTACATTTGAGTACCAGTAGCCATTTTTCATTCTCTATATAGCTTGTAATCAAGCCATTTTATAAAACTTTGCTCCTATTCCCACTCGGTGGTTATAGTTTTGCCGTCTCGTCACTCCAGTTGCACCCAGTTTTCGGCGGCATCTCGAAGTGAGTGCCGCTGAATGACGCGACGTCGCGTTTCATCGGCTTCGGGGACAAAAGCTGGGACAACTTCAAAAACCATTTTCAAACTCAGAGTATTGAGTTTTTATTTTTGTCCCAAGGGGCACGGAGAGCCGCCTTTGGAGGCTCGATATCGCCGAAAAACGCCCGTTTTGAAACTCAACCGCCTTTGAGCCTGCAAACCACCAGCTTCAACAGTAAGTGAGTCGACGCGGGTGGCTTACGAGCCGTTCACAAAACCGCAGGCCACAGGTCTTTGTCAACGATAAGCAAAGTGAATAGTCTCAGGTGGCTTGCCCATGAGTTGGCGTAAGCCTGTTTAGCAAAAGGCTAATCGGACACGACAGGCCGCCCGCATGGCGACGGCGTTTCCCGTGCGGGCACAAACAGCCCTGCGTGCCCTGTCGCGCGATATCCCAATGCGACGTTCAGAACCCTACCCGCCAAGCAGCCACCTCGCGAAATTCAGCACGAGCACGCCCTCCCGGGTATGGGGCTCATGCCTCGTGCGAGTGATGAGAATCTTCGAGAATGCATCCCCGATGGATAGAATCGGCGCAATCTCCCTCTCGAGCGTCGAATCGGCGCCGATATCGTCGCTCACATACACTTTCCTTCCCGGTTTCGAAACTTGGAAGGCAGTATGCGCAAGGATGCGTCGAGGTGCGATCCCAGTCGTACCATGCCAGCAGAGATGTCGAGGCACATTCGTTCATGCTGCAATGCGGGCATCGGAGATGAAAAACAGCCCGTCGGGTAGTCATGGGCGTGCGGGAGCCCGCATCAGTAACCTGCCTCCTCGGTTGTCCCTTCTTTGCATGGTCGTCTACATAAAGGAGGAACCAGCCATGCAGATCAGCATGCTTGCCCTTCTTGGGTCACGGACCGGGGAGGCGAGGGCCTCCGTCGGGACCGCCCCGAGCAACCGGCATATCCAAGGAATGACAAGGCTCGATCGCTGTGCTGGTCAGGATGCCGAAGCGGGCCGTCCGCCAATCGGAATGCGGGTCAGGATGCTGCAACGTGATTCCAGCTGCAGGATACGGCTCCTTTGCGGTTGCCGCAAAACCTGCTGGCAACATTCTTACTATCCGAATGATGTACGCATCCCTTGGGATCGTTTCGCCTGACCAGGGCCATCTTCAGCGCCTCATCGGCCAGCTCGGCAGGCGCCTCTTCCACGCGTAATAGCCCTGGCGGGTCACCTATGCAACCAAAGATACAAAAGGAATCGAATGGCCAGAGAGGATTGCCCTTTCCGATGGTCGATTCTTGACAGGCAAACTCAAGCCTTGTTAATATTACATGGTTTGCCAGACCGAATTAACAAAGGAGGGGTGTCGTGGTTGGTCTTTTCCGCACGTGGATGAGCGCCTAGAAAGCGGCGCTGTTGTGGCGTCGCGCTGTTTTTCTGCACGCCATTTCACGATTGGACATAACCATGATATTTGAAACCTCTCGGCGCAGGTCTGTTTCGCTGTGCCATTCATGGCAATTTAAGATTTGTTTCGTATGGGGCGGGGAGCTCGTGTCGACATTGACGAGCTTGATTCTCCAAATGGGTCTCATTTGGCATATCGCCCTCACGACAGAATCATCTTCCCTCCTCTCCCTGGCATCGTTAGCAGGCTTTCTGCCGATTGCTTTGTTCGGAATCCTTGCGGGCGCCGTTGTCGACAGACTGCCTTTGAAACGTGTCCTCATCGGCGCCGACCTCTTCATTGCCGCGGTGGGTGCCGCCTTGGCGATTGCCTCGTTGGCCGGCAGCTTACCTGCATGGCTAATTCTCATCGCCCTGTTTCTCCGTGCAGTTGGTACTTCGTTCTACACGCCAGCCTCCCAATCTCTCACGCCCCATCTCGCCCCGCCAGAGCATCTCGTTCGCCTATCGGGGGTGACTCAGGCGATTCAGTCCGGCGGATACATTCTTGGCGCCGCGCTTGCAGCAGTGATTTATCCCGTGGCGGGCATTACCGCTATGATTGTCCTCGACGTGCTGGGAGCGCTTTTCGCTTCTTTAGCCGTCCTCGCCGCACAGATAGACGCAGGGGGCCTCGATGAAGCCGACCGCAGCTTGTCCTTTTCCAATAAGGTTCGAGAGCTCTTCTCTGAGATTTCGGACGGCTACAAGCTGATTAGGGAGTACAGGGGGCTGTTCGCCCTTCTTTGGTGCGGGTTCGTCTTCGCTTTCGCGTTCTCTCCGCTCGCGGCATTGTTCCCAATAATGACCTTGGGGCATTTTGGCGGTAGCACGGGGGATGCCGCTTTGGTGGAAATCCTTTTTTCTGCAGGCATGCTGGCTGGGTCCGGCATTTTGGCGGCCACGGGAGGGTTCCGCAATAGGTCGTTCACCATGGTCGCCGCGATTGCCGGCTTCGGCATTGCCGCAATCGTATCCGGATCGCTCGGCCCGTCATTGTTCGCTGCTTTCCTGCCGGTGAGCTTTCTTATGGGCGCATGCTCCCCGTTGTACGCGGGAACCCAGACTGCCCTTATGCAGGAGCAGATACCTCCTGAGTACCTAGGCCGCGTTTTCGGCCTCTACGGAACCATCATGGCGTGGGCCATGCCCATGGGCCTCGCAGCCCCCTCCGTTTTTGCGGATCTGCTTGGAGCTCCGTTATGGTTCGTCGGCTCTGGAGCGACCATGGTACTGCTTGCGATGGCTATGCTGCTTGCTCCGAGCGTCCGAAACGCGGGGAAAAGAGATACCGGGCAGATTCAATAGCCCAAGTATTCGAAAAAAAGAGGCAGCAGCCATCGGTTCAAGCGTCAGCCTTCAAGCCCTTGCGACGACGAGGTATTGCACCGACATTCCGCATCGCGCTCCTTATTCGTCGCCAACTATCATTTTCGGATTTGCCGGCTTGCGCAAGGTCAAAACGCTCGCGCCGGCAATTGGGCAAAGGCGAAAAATCGACGTGAGCAATCTTTTTTGGCATGGCTGCGCTTCCAGTAAAACGCTAATACACAAAAGGCGGTTCAACCTATGGAACTCATAGTCAAAGCTAAAGACATCTTTTTGGAATATGCCGGCCGCGATATCCTAGATATCGAAGAGTTGGAAATCTACTCCTACGATCGCATCGGCTTGGTGGGAGACAATGGCGCAGGCAAAACCAGCCTGCTTAAAATTCTGAGCGGCAATCTTACCATTGCGGACGCCGACGTCAGGCGCTTCGGCAGCATTGCCCTCATCGGCCAACTCGATGAACTCGACCTTGATGCGGCTCAGGACAGTGGTGAGATGCTCTCCCGTCTCAACGTCGCCGGAGTGGCGCAGGAGACGATGAGCGGCGGGGAGGAAACACGCGCCAAGATTGCCTCTGCACTCTCCCAGCATGCAAGCGCGATCTTCGCCGACGAGCCTACGAGCCACCTCGACCAAGACGGCATCCGCCTTCTCGTCGGACAACTCAAGGCATTTGATGGGGCTCTGCTCATCGTGAGCCATGACCGTCATTTTCTCGACCAGGTGGTAGACAAGATCTGGGAGCTCAAAGACGGCGGTATTTCCGAATTCTGGGGTGACTACTCCGACTATCTGCGACAGAAAGAAGAAGAGCGCAAAGCTCAGGCGACTCGATACGAAGAGGCGATGCGCGAGCGCGATCGCCTCGAAGCCGCCATCGAAAAACAACGGAAAAAAGCACGGCAGGTCGACGCCAAGCGGAAGGCTGCGAAAAAAAGCAACGAGTATGCAGGTCGATTGGGGCATCAGAAAGCAACCGGCACCAAACAGAAGAGGATGTACCAGGCGGCTAAGGACATGGAGAAGCGCCTCGAAGCGCTCGAAGGGATTGAGGCCCCAGATAGCATTCGCGCCGTGCGGTTCCGCCAGAGCAAGGCCCTGGAACTGCATAGTAAATTTCCCATCTCGGCAGACGATTTCAGCTTGAGCTTCGGCAACTGCATGCTCTATGACCACGCGAAATTCGAGATACCGCTCGGTGCCAAAGTGGCCATCACCGGTGGCAACGGTACAGGAAAGACCAGCCTGCTGAAGGCAATCGCTCGACGCGCCGACGGTATCAACATCTCTCCCAAGGCAGAGATCGGTTACTTCGAGCAAACAGGCTACAAGTTCGACGCCCGTCAGTCTGCGATCTCGTTCATGCAGGATGGTTGCGAGTACAGCATGACCGAAATTCGAGGCATCCTCGCCTCTATGGGAATCGGACCGCGCGACCTGACAAAGGACGTTGGCGTTCTCTCGGGAGGCGAAGTCATCAAGCTGCTACTCGCGAAGATGCTGCTGGGCAGATACAACATCTTGCTCATGGACGAGCCTGGAAATTACCTGGACATCAAGAGCGCCGAAGCCCTCGAGCAGATGATGAGCGCCTATGCCGGAACGATAGTGTTCGTCTCCCACGATAAGAGGCTGGTCGAGAACGTCGCAGACATTGTCTACGAAATAAAGGACACCAAGCTAGTCAAAATCTTTCAGCGCGAATAGCCCTAAATGAGCAAGAAATAATCCCCGAACGGAGACAAGGGAGTAAAACGGCAAAGAAAGAGCCTCCGTCCCAACGCAGGGAACGGAGGCTCTTTAATCGCTTTTACTCATCTCCGTCGCTGGTGGCTTTGTCATGACTCTCGTACGAAACGAAACTCAGCGGCATAGTGCGGCACTCAAAATCGCAGGTCAGAACCCTGTCGTCCTATTCCCACTCAATGGTCGCAGGCGGCTTAGGCGTAATGTCGTACACAACGCGGTTAATGCCCGCAACTTCGTCCACAATACGAGATGAAATACGCGATAGAACATCGTAGGGCAGCTTTGCCCAATCTGCTGTCATGGCATCGCTACTTTCAACTGCGCGCAAAATAACTGGCCGCTGATACGTACGCTCATCACCCATAACACCTACGCTTTTAATATCGGGCAACACGGCAAAATACTGCCAACAAGCATGCTCCGAATTACGCTCACCGGTTTGTTTATATAATTGCTCGTTATACGCATCCAACTCTTCGCGAACAATGGCATCGGCAGAACGCAACTGTTCAAGCTTTTCTAAGGTTACACTTCCGATAATTCTAATAGCAAGCCCTGGACCGGGGAACGGCTGACGATACACCATCTTCTCGGGCAAACCAAGCGCCAAACCAAGTTCGCGCACCTCATCCTTAAAGAAATGATCAAGCGGTTCAATTAAGTCAAAATGAATGCCTTCGGGGAACGGAATTAAATTATGATGACTCTTAATAGTAGAGGCCTTACCACCTGTTTTGCGAGCACCCGACTCGATAATATCAGGATAAATAGTGCCTTGCGCTAAGAACTGTACATCGCCAATGTTTTGAGCTTGCTCAAAAAAGACTTTCCAAAATTCTGTTCCAATACGCTTGCGTTTTTCCTCGGGCTCACTTACGCCTTCAAGCAATTTTGCATAACGTTCTTCGGCATGTACATGCACTAAATCAACGTCAAACTGTTTACGAAAAACTTCTTCCACCAGCTCGGGCTCACCTTTACGCAGCAGGCCATGATTCACAAAAACACAGGTAAGCTGCTTTCCAATTGCACGATGGACAAGAGCAGCAACAACAGAAGAATCCACGCCGCCTGAAAGCGCAAGGATAACTTTTTTGTCACCTACACGCGCACGAATCTGTGCAATTTTTTCTTCGACAATGTTATCCATGGTCCATGATGGCTCTAGATTGCATACCTTAAACAAGAAATTGGATAGAAGCTCTTGTCCATACTGTGTATGACGAACTTCAGGATGAAACTGCGTTGCATACAGCTTTTGAGCAGCACATTCCATAGACGCAATGGGACATGTATCAGTAGAAGACGTAACATTAAAGCCTTGTGGAACACGGGACACGCTGTCGCGGTGGCTCATCCAAACTTTTTGATGATCAGGCGTATCGCCAAACACAAGCGAAGATCCCTCGCGCTTAAGCTCGGCTGGACCGTACTCCCCTTTTTCGGTATGTCCAACCGCACCACCCAGCGTGGCTGCCATAATCTGTTGACCATAGCAAAATCCAAACACAGGAATACCCAATTCAAACACATGAGGATCCATAGATGGAGCATCCTTGGCATATACCGATGCTGGACCTCCAGATAAAATAATTGCTGATGGATGCATAGATGCAAGCTCTGCAGCAGAAATGTCGCACGGCACAATTTCTGAATATACATGCAGATCACGCACGCGACGTGCAATAAGTTGGCCGTACTGCGCACCAAAATCAAATACTGCAACAAATTGCTTTGGTCTAAGACCTTGCATAAGTGATGAACAAGTTGTCTGTTGCATCCATTCCTCCTGTAATCACACCAAATACATATCCTGTACAAGACTAGGATAATTACCATCAAGCTTATATGTATCATTAAAACCTTGTATGCGCGATTTACAACGCATACAAGCATTATAAAAAAGCTATAAAACCGCAAAATACCTGCAACAAGTGTGAGAGATTTCTTGATAAAGAAAGTTTGTCGCACTGTTATTGATATTTCATGTTCCTATTATAACGAGCCTATGAGTTTTTAGGCTCTTGCAACTATTAAAGATGCAACACATGCACACAAAAGGTAAGATTATCTTTTGATATACTTGTAGGTTGATATATAACATGTAGGTCGCTATATATTGTCAACTTATAAGTTGCTTGTGGTTAGCTATTTTATCTGTTTGAGTTGTACATAAATCTAACTCAAACAAAAGCTTTACATGCGCATAAAAACAAGCATGTAAACACGGGCAATAGTTATAAGATGTATCATAATTACGGATGTTCTTGGAGGATTGAATTGGCGCTCCACAATAAAAAACATCAGCATATGACACGTGCACAACTGAAAGCATTATCAACATCTCGATATGCCTCAGGTTCGCGTCATGTTCAAAAAGCAGACGATAATACACACCAAGCACAAAACAGTAATGATCAAAATTTTGCTGCGGATGCGCATGCTAAAGCGAATGGACCTCAAACGCTTCGTAAAACGCGTTTAGGCGCGCAAAATCATTCTCAATCTCATTTTTCTACACACGGCAAAGCAAACCAGGCGGTATCAGAAGCACAAGTTCACAGCCGCAACAACGCAGTAAGCTATTATGCCAAAAAGCGTATTGAAAACACCAAAAAGAAAATCTTGCGAACTATTGGTTTTTCGTGCCTAGGATTTTTGGTAACTGTTGGTGTGGCGCTTGCTGCAGTTGCAGGATATTTATATATGATTAACAACCAAATTACCAAACACGTTGGCAAAGACCTGCTGGCAACACTTACCGACACTTCAAACAACGAGCCGTTTTATACTTTGCTTTTAGGTGTAGATAAAGATGAAGACCGTGCAGAAGGATCTACGTACGGCCCCTCGGATAGTGCATACCGCACTGATACCATTATTTTGACGCGTGTTGACCCTAAAAACAAAAAAGTAACGATGGTTTCTATCCCACGCGATACCTATGTTGACCTTGGAAAACACGGGAAACAAAAGATAAATGCTGCGTATTCGGTAGGCGGTGCTGCCTATGCGGTTCAGGTTGTAGAAAAGTTCTCTGGCGTTAAAATTTCTCATTACGCAGAAGTTGATATGGACGGATTTGCTCAGGTTGTAGATTCTATTGGCGGTGTTGACGTAGATTTACCAGTGCCGGTAAAAGATCCGAACTATACCAAGATAGATTTACCTGCAGGTAAACAGCACCTCGATGGCCATACAGCGGCATTACTTGGAAGGTCTCGTCATGCTTATGATAAATATGGAGACGGCGATACCTTTAGAGCGGCAAATCAGCGCATGCTTATTGGAAACGTTATGAAAAAGGTTCTGTCATCTGGGCCTGCAGGCATTGCGTCAAGTATTACCACTATGGCAAAATACGTTACAACCGATATGAATGTCACTGATATTATTGCATTAAGCACTAAGTTTGTAGGTATGGATATTAATAATGACATCTACTCGGGACTTTGCCCAACAATCTCTAAATATATGAATAAGACTTGGTACGAAATCTGCGAAACCAAAAAGTGGCAAGAAATGATTAAACGTGTTGACATGGGTCTGCCTCCTTTTGATTCCGAAAAAGAAAATACTTCAAAAGGTATAGCAGGATCAGTTGGTATCAGCAGCTCACCAGATGGTAGCGCGTCGGATAATAACAAGGATGCTCAGAGTTCTCAAGAAGAAGCCTCTTTTGAAGGGAGCGTAGCTGTTCTGAACGCATCAGGCAAACAAGGTGTTGCAAGACAAAAAGCATCAACACTCACAAATAAAGGCTTTAGCGCACAGCCAGGCAATTCACGAAAAGTACTGGCAAAAAGCACAGTGTATTACACAGAAGGTAACGAATCAAAAGCAAAGGGCGTTGCACAAACTCTTGGAATTGTTGCTAAACCACAATTAAATAAAGGACAGTTTGATTCGGGAACCGATGTGGTTGTCTTAATCGGAAAAGATTTGCTTTAGGAATTAGCCCTGCACCAAAGGTGCGCATATACTCCGTATGAACGGCGCAGGGCAAATCCGGACATAAGCAATATACCTGCATAAAAATCGAGCCGTACTATAAGTACGGCTCAATTCATTTAACAGTTATCACATTACCTTACACGTTAAAACGAAAGACCATCACGTCGCCATCTTGCACAACGTAATCTTTGCCTTCCATACGAAGCTTTCCAGCATCGCGCGCGCCACTTTCGCCGCCAAGTTCAATATAATCATCAAACGAGATGGTCTCGGCTTTAATGAACCCACGCTCAAAATCACTATGAATAACGCCTGCAGCTTGAGGCGCTTTTGCTCCAATTTTAACCGTCCAAGCACGGACTTCTTTAGGACCTGCCGTAAAGAAGCTTTGCAGCCCCAATAAACGATATGCTGCCTGCGCTAAAATCTCTAATCCCGAATGTTGCAAACCTAACGATTGCAAATACTCAGCGGCTTCCGCGTCATCAAGCTCAGAAAGTTCTGCCTCAACCTGGGCACATATCGGCAACGCAGGCATTCCATGAATAACAGGCTTATCTTGCAACTGGTCTTCATCGCAATTAGCTACATAGAGCAAGGGCTTCATAGTAAGTAAGAACAGGTCATGCGCATCAGCCTTTTCATCTGGAGTCATATCCATATCGGCCGCGCGTTTACCGTCGTTAAGCCATGCTTGCAAACGCACGGCAATATCAAGGCGACTCTTTTGATCTTTATCGCGCTTTGCTTCTTTTTCGAGCTTAGGAATAGCGCGTTCAAGCGTGCCTAAATCTGCTAACACAAGCTCGGTTTGGATAGTGTCAACATCGCTTTCAGGATCAACTTTGCCGTCTACATGGATAACATCGGGATCACTAAAGTAACGCACAACCTCACAAATAGCGTCACATTGACGAATATTTGCTAAAAACTGATTGCCTAACCCCTCGCCATTATTTGCACCACGTACCAAACCTGCAATATCAACAAACTCAACCGTAGCTGGAACAATTTGTGCGGGGTGTACAATTTGAGCAAGTTGATTAAGACGCGTATCGGGTACCTGCACAATGCCCACATTGGGATCGATAGTAGCAAAGGGATAGTTTGCAGCTAAACCAGTTTGTTTGGTAAGCGCAGTAAATAAAGTAGACTTGCCAACGTTTGGTAATCCTACAATTCCAATTGATAAAGACACACGATCAACTCCTGAAAAAGAAGGCAACACTGCATAAACATGTGCCGAAAAATCTTCTCACATAAGGTATCTTACAACATTGCTTAAATCTTCTGAGCGTGTTTTTGGTGCGATGATGGTAAACACATGTTTCACAGCACAAGAAAACGCAGGATTTACGCAAGGCTTATGAGTTATCCTCGCTCAAACGTTCCAAGACGCGCAAACCACGCTCAACCTGCTTACGAGTGCGCTCTTTTATCTTTGCCACGCGCTCTTTACGTTCACGCGCCTCTTTTTGCAGACGAATTGCTTCTTCATCGCGCACAATAAGCTCATGCGTGTCGCCTTGCTTCATGACAATACATTGCTCGGGACAAACAAGCGCACATGCCGAACAGTTTACACAATAGGCAGTCTGCACCGAAAAACGCCCATGCTCGTCTAAATTGCATGCATTAACAGGACACACGCGCGTGCATGCCGAACACACGGTGCAGGCACTCATATCGCAAACTGGTATCAAATTTTGTTCTTTATAATGAGCAGCGAGCTGCGGATTTTTTTGGATAACAGAGAGGAGTAACTTACGCTTTTGGGTAAGAAGACGATGATTATATGATGTAGTTGTATCTCCAAGCGCTTTCTCAAGCGTACATTGTAGCTCAAAAAGGTCGTTGGAATGCTTTTGAATTTTGCGTGTTACGGCCTGAACGCCTGCATATACAGGATTTTGTGCTGCAAGTAAGGTTTGACCTGCTCGACCAACATCGCGTAAAAATTCTTGGCGCAAAAATGCACGCGACATGTCATGATTAAGATTATGCTTATCTACTTCTATGCCAACTTCTTTACCAATAAACTCCTCGGCTGCTCCAATTTCATCGGTATACGCAAGCTCGCCCGTAGTTGTTTTACACTTATCGCACACACCTACGGGTAAATACACGCTAATATTGGAATACTCTTGTAACAGGGCTATCCATACTTCGCGCGGAACTACACCTAGGCAGGGCAAAAGGATTTCGTTAGGACGAGGCAGCTTTCCAAGTGCTCGAGTACAGGTGATATAGCATACCTCATACATCGAAGCAACTTTTGCAATACGATCATACAGGGATTTTGCCATAAAGCGAGAAACAATAAATGCCTCGGTAGGGCACGCAGCAATACACAAACCACATGCACGACACGTATCTGCAATCTTTACGGTTGAGCCTTTAATATCAATGGCATCAACTGGGCAAACATCCATACACGCATGACAGGTGCACGTAGTATGTGCGCCCACACCTTCGGCACGATACGCGTTATAGGCACCAACATTCAAACAAGAAAGCGCATTTGCACGCGGTTTTTCTTTGTAATCACGCGGATCAAAGACGCGCGCAGAATTCTTATCACCTGATAATACCTGCGTAATCTGGCCTAAAGGCTGCGATAATGCAGAAAGATCCTGTTTTATATCGATGATATCATCGAGCATATCACGCTTAGTACTCACCGATATATCCCCTGTTCATTACTGTGCGTTACAAGCGTGAGGCGCCAAAGCGAACGCACAAATTCCTCTCCCTAGTAACAAAATCTCATAAAATGACACGTATGCGCGGTAAAAACCACCAATTTTAGAACATGCCATCAAACGAGCTATTTTGTTATACGCTTATACTACCGCAAAGTTTTATTCCAAGTTGGTTACAAGTCTTGTTTTTTAACGAAATTGCACGAGAATAAAGTAGTCCTATGATGGTATAAATTGTGTTGCACTGAATGCACTATGTTTTTTAGTTTCGTTTTCTTTTGACGTAGCAACTATAGCAAAATAAAACGAAAGCTAAATATGGACTAAACCATATCAGCTTGCACACACGGATTCGCAAAGGAGTGAATATGCGGAACAACAGCAACGCGTCGGCTTTTGATTTAAAAGAGACGCAAATCGCAATTAAGAGTCTTAAAGATTATTTTGAAAGAGAATTGGGCAATTCGCTTAATCTTGCGCGTGTGTCAGCGCCGCTCTTTGTTCGTCCGCAAACAGGACTTAATGATAATCTTAACGGCGTAGAAAAAGCAGTGAGTTTTTCTATTCGTCATCACCATTTAGACTGCGAAATTGTGCAATCGCTTGCAAAGTGGAAACGTTGGGCGCTCAAGCGTTACAATTTTGGAGTGTATGAAGGTCTTTATGCAGATATGAACGCTATACGCCCTGATGAGGAGCTTGATGAGCTTCATTCTGCCTACGTTGATCAATGGGACTGGGAAAAGATCATTAAAAAATCTGATCGCTCAACCGATTATTTGAAAGCATGTGTGCGCGAAATTTTTGAGGTCTTCAAACGCACAGAAACCTATATTAACAGCGTATATCCCTATATTCTTTCAAAAAAGTTGCCCGACGAAATCACGTTTGTAACTACACAAGAAATGGAAGACGAGATGCCAGCACTTTCTCCTCGTGAGCGTGAGCGCGAATATGCTCGTAAATACAAAGCTATTTTTATTATCGGCATCGGAGGGGCGCTTAAATCGGGTAAGCCGCATGATCTTCGCAGCCCCGACTATGATGATTGGTCAATGAATGGCGACATCATTTTTTGGGATCCTGTGCGCAATGATTCTATTGAACTTTCGAGCATGGGCGTTCGCGTAGATGAGGATGCGCTTAAAAAGCAGCTTGCTCGATGTAACGCTGAAGATAGATTAAAACTGCCCTTCCATCAGGCACTCATGAATAAAGAGCTTCCCTACACCATTGGTGGAGGAATTGGACAGTCGCGTCTGTGCATGTATTTCCTAGAAAAGCACCATATCGGCGAGGTTCAATGCAGCGTTTGGGATGAAGCGGATATTCAAAAGTTTGCACATGAGAATCTAACTATTCTCTAGCTTTTAAGTGCAGTTACTCATAAAGCCCATGCTGTGCGCGCACAACATGGGCTCATTTATGCCTTAAAGAACTTATGAAGTTCATCGTTTTGATTAAGCATCTAAAGATTAAGCACTTCAAAGGGTTAAAACGATTAAACGCCTACAACAAGAAATTAGATGTCTGCTACGACTGAATTCGTGTTCTGCAATACGGACAAACTTTCCAG
Source organism: Fannyhessea sp. C0108B2 (assembly GCF_056583915.1). Lineage (NCBI taxonomy): Bacteria > Bacillati > Actinomycetota > Coriobacteriia > Coriobacteriales > Atopobiaceae > Fannyhessea > Fannyhessea sp. C0108B2. Next base: position 99,495 of record NZ_JBWPJQ010000004.1, read on the forward strand.
TCGGCATTAAGAGGACGATGACAGGTAGGACATACGTTCCTGACTTGCGTATTGCAAAGTGGACATACCACAAAATCTCGATCAATAGGAGCTCCGCACTTAGGGCAAATACCGTAATGCGAAAGCTGATGTTCGCGCAATGCTATATCTAAGTCTTGTTCTTCCCTATCAATAAGGTACGAGCTAGGACGCAAAATAACATACGTTAACAATCCAACAATAGGTACAACCGCAACAAGGGACCATACCCACCACGGCTCGGCGCCACGACGCTGAGCATCGCGTGTTACGTAAACAATTGACAATATATAAACCATTACGATGCACATTACAATTAAGTAAAGTACCATACGTACTTCAGGCGTAAGAATTTGATCGAGCAAATCTGACATTGGCCTGTACTCCTTTGTTGTAGGTATATGCAATACAACTTAGTATAGCGATATTACTTTGAGTAAACAGCGACTATTTACTATACACAAGTTTTTCGTTGCATATAAGCCGCCACTTCTCCAGCAAGCGTAATAGAGCCACATGCAATAAAATCACGATCTAAAAGCGCATTCATTGCATCGTTAACACATGAGTACCATTGTGGCATATATTGCAGCTTTTTTGCAAATATTTCCGCTAATTTTTTAGCCTCAAGCGCGCGTGGCGAAGTTGTTTGTGTGCATATAACATAAGGAAACGCGCTGGCAAGACGCTCAACAATGCCCGTAACGTCTTTATCCGCCAAGATAGCGCATAATAAAACAGGACGCGCCGCTCTATCAGGCAGTACCTGTGCCATATTAGCAAGAAAGGTATCAACAGATTGTGGATTGTGGCATGCATCAATCAACGCAAGTGGTTTATCGCGCACAATTTGAAAACGACCTGGTGTAGGACATGTATACACTGCTTGTTGAAGGAGCTTGAGGTCAAGGGGCCGATTAAGAAATGACTCAACCAAAAGAGTTGCACAAGCAATATTGGCCGCCTGATACGTAGGTTTAGAAGCTCTTAGATGAGTATAGGTTTGCCGTGACGAGGTAACGCTTAACTCCATAACATCATACAGATCGCCAAGGTGTTTATCAACACTAAAATGCGCATAGGTATAGCCATCACGATGGCGAATTTCTCCGCTATTTATTTCGCCTGTTGCGTCTTGTTTGTGGTTAGCTTCAAGAAGAATAGGATCAACACCTGCAGAACTACATTGTTTTAGGAAAACATCTTGAACCGTTGAAGGCACGGCGGTTCCCACACCTAATACGCACGAGCGAGAAGGCTTGATGATTGCTGCTTTTTCGGCAGCAATTTTTTCGAGTGTATCACCCAAAATTTTCATATGGTCAAGCCCAATACCGGTTATACCTACCGTTTGAATGGATGAAACTGCAGATGTAGCATCCCAACGGCCGCCCATGCCACATTCAAAAACAACAACGTCTACCCCAGCGCGCGCATACGCAAAACAAGCCGCAACGGTTAACAGATCAAATTCGGTAATGCTGTAAAGCTCTAATCCGCAAGCTTTACGCTGCGCATTTACGCGATGTGCCGCCTCGAATGCATAAGAAAGTGAACAAGCAAAATCAGACTCTGAAATAGGCACTCCGTCTATTTCAATTCGATCAGTATACGAAGTAAGACCAGGTGATGTGTATAATCCTGTGCGCAGACCGTGAGCTTTTAAAATTGAAGCGGTATAACGAGCAGTAGATGTTTTTCCATTGGTGCCAGCTATTTGTATGCTCTTATAGGCATGATCGGGATTACCCAGCACACAGAGCATATCGCTTACCGACTCGAGCATAGGAACAATACCAAATCGTAAAGCTGAAGTAAGCTCTTGTAAAGCTTGTGTATACGATTTTGCGGGGCATGAAAAAGGTGGAACGTACATGGAATCACGCTTTCAAAACTTGTTGTATCTCTGCAGCCTCAACCACATGCTGCATAAGAATAGTTGTGGTAATAGAGCCAATACCACCAGGTACCGGAGTTATAGCACAAACTTTTGGCTCAACATGCTCAAAATCAACATCACCCACGAGTTTTTGGGCCGACGCGTCCCAATTTATACCTACATCAATGAGCGTCTGGTGCTCTAAAACCATATCGGACGTCACAAAACGAGCATGACCAAGGGCGGCAATAATAATATCAGCTGCGTGCAAATGCTTGGTAAGATCTTTAGTTTTTGAGTGACACATCGTCACCGTTGCATTTCTATGCTGTGCCAGCATAGAAACAGGACGACCAATAACTAACGAACGACCAATAACGCACACATTTTTACCGCAGATGTCAATACCATAATAATCAAGCAACGCCATACAAGCCTGTGCAGTACAAGGAGCAAAACCCACCTTTTGACCAGCAAAAACACCGTAAAGCGAACCTTGTGTAATGCCGTCGACATCTTTTTGAGGTAAAAGCGTATTGCAAATTAAGCGCTCATCCAACGCCTTTGGCAAAGGACGAAACAGCAAACATCCATGAATCGAGGGATCCTCATTAATTTTTGTGATCTGTGCTATGAGCTGCTGCTGCGAAACATCCTCATCATAGGCGTATACCTTTAATTTACAGCCAAGCTTATCAGCGCGTTTTTGCGCCGCGCGCTCGTAGGAGAGCGCACCTGCATCCTCGCCTACTCTTATAACAGCAAGTGTAGGCGTAATGTGCGCCTGCGCAAGTTTATTAATCCTTGAAAGCAAATCTTCGCACAAAGAAGTTGCAACAGCAGCTCCTTTAAGAAGTTGAGCCATAGTATACTATCCTTTCATATACCGACGAATACGTTCGGCGCACGCTTCGGCTTGTGCAACAAAATGAGTAAGCATATAGCTACATTGTGTGTCAATTGCCTGCGCTTCTTGTTTATCATGTAACAATCTGATGTTAACCAATACGTTATAACTGGCAGCCTCAAGTGCTGCTCGGCAAATAAGCGCTCCGCTTCCAACATCGGAAAGCAGCATAGGCGCACACATAGAACTCATTTTGTCTAAAATATCAATAGCAGAACAAATTTGTTCCATCATAGCAAGGGGTGCTTTATACGCACCTTGTAATGCTTGTTGAAGCAGATCTGAACGTTGAGGGTTATCTTTAGGAATCTTATAGACGCTCATAAGATGAGCTAATCCTTTTGCATCCTCGTCTACCAGCGATAACAGTGCAACTCGCACAGACGAAACCTCTTCAAGGAGCTCATTGAGTGCCTTTTCATGCACCATAAACTGAGGCTTTGAAATCGTAAAATGTGCTGCCATTGAAGCAAGCGAAACACCTACCGCACCCACAAGAGCTGCGGCACTACCGCCTCCTGGTGCCGAAGTCTTGGCAGCCAGTGCGGCGGTAAATTCGTCAAGAGAAGCTTGTGAATCAAAGCGCGGGCACGAAGAATTCGTTTGCATAGGTTCCTTTACATGTATAGACTATAAGTTCCTAAAATACATCCGTTAAAAAATTCCAACAATTGTTCCATCGTCCAAGACGTCAATTGCCTCAGCCGCAGGTACTTTCCCCAAACCTGGCATGGTTACAACCGAGCCGCACATAATAACAACAAAGCCAGCACCAGCAGATACATGCAATTCACGAACATGTAAATCATAGTCATGGCTGCAATCCAACTTATGCGGGTCATCGCTTAAAGAATACTGCGTTTTAGCAATACAAACACGCGCGGTATCTAAACCAAGCGCAGAAAGTTCACGAAGTTGCTTGCGACTTTTATCCGACCATACAACGCCACAAGCGTGGTACCACTTGGTAGCAATTTTTTCGACCTTAGTTTGAATAGAATCACTTGCATCATAGAGCTGTGGCGTCTTAGATTGTGCCTCTGAAAGAGCACGCGTTACCGCACGAGCAAGTTCAAGGCCACCTTGAGAGCCTTGTGCCCATACGTATGTAGGTACTGCGCACACACCAAGTTCTTGACACAGATCGCTTACAAGCTGAATTTCGTGTGGATCATCGTTTGCAAAAGCATTAAGAGCTACAACGCAGGGTAAACCAGCTGTTTGCCGTATGTTTTGGATATGAATGCGAAGATGCTCAAATCCTTGCTTAACTGCATCAACATTGGGTTTGGAAACATCGGCTGCAGCAACACCGCCATGATATTTTAATGCGCGCATCGTTGCGGTTAAAACAACACAATCGGGGTTTTTCTGTAATTGCGGACAAACAATATCAATAAATTTTTCTGCACCTAAATCGGCACCAAAGCCAGCCTCGGTAATAACCACATCAGCACATTTGAGAGCAGTACGCGTTGCTATAACGGTATTAGCACCATGCGCGATATTTGCAAACGGACCTCCGTGAACAAAAGCAGGAGTTCCTTCAAGAGTTTGAACTAAATTTGGCTTTAACGCGTCGCGTAGCAAAGCACACATAGCTCCAACCGCATGAATGTCTTTTGCATAGACGGGTTTATTATCGTAGGTATAAGCAACTAACATAGCGCCTAAACGCCTTTTAAGATCGGCAATATCTGACGCAAGACACAACACCGCCATAACTTCTGAAGCAGCGCAGATATCAAATCCATCTTCGCGAGGAACACCACTTGCACAGCCACCCAGACCATCGACAATATGTCTGAGCTGGCGATCGTTCATATCCATGCAACGCTTCCACACAATACGACGTGGATCAATGCCGAGCTTATTACCCTGCTTAACATGATTATCCAACAAAGCAGCACAAAGATTATTGGCGCTTTCGATTGCATGAAAATCGCCCGTAAAGTGAAGATTGATATCTTCCATAGGGCCAACTTGGGCATAGCCACCGCCTGCAGCGCCGCCTTTGATACCAAAAACAGGACCTAGGGAAGGCTCACGCAAACAGAGTGCAACTCGTGTATTTTGGCTCGCAAGCGCATCTGCCAAACCAATAGAAATCGTTGTTTTGCCTTCGCCAAATGGAGTTGGATTAAGGGCACTTACCAGCACCAACTTAGAAGAGGATTGCACGTGCTCCTTGGCAAAATAGTCTGAAAACACATCAACTTTAGCTTTAAAATTACCATAATGCTCAAGTGAATCCATAGGAATATCTAATTTTTGAGCTATTTCCCCAATCGGTTGAAGATGTGCGGCTTGAGCAATTTCTATATCTGACAAAAATTGAGACATAAACCCTCTTTCTACAAGCTACGCAGTCCATGTACCAACGTGATCGATGTATCATAGCTGCATTTTTCTGTTATAACAACATCAACTGGTCTATCATGAGCTTCAACTATATGCCGTGCACGAAGATCATCTACCAGCGTCTGAGTGCGGCACAATCCAACCGTAGTAACGCAAGGTGCGTGCGAAAGTTTTGTTAACGTACGGTCGTAATATCCTGCACCGTATCCTAAACGATACCCAAACTTGTCAAAAACAAGGCCAGGTACAACTACAACCATAGACTTATCATAAGTTGCAACTTTCGTTATATCTATCAAGTTCAAAAGATCACACGAAGGCTCAAGAATACCAAAAGTACCTTTGCAAAGCGTTGATAAGTCTTGTACTCGATAAAAATCAAGGTTGCGGCAAGCCTTATTAACACGAGGCAGAATGAGCTGTTTTTGGTCTACAAGCACACGAGAAGCAAGCGTATGCGTATTGATTTCTTCGGCAAATGAATAATACAGACACACGCTTTGAGCTTTATGGTAGATAGAGCTTTGAACAAAATTTGAGATAATCTTTGAATCGGATTCATAGCGCTTTTGTGCACCAAGGGCGCAGCGCACATCCTTATAATACATGCGCGCTTGCCGTTTTGCACATACGAATGACTCCATAGATACTATCCCAACTGCTGAAGTTGCGCGGATAAACTCTCTATCGTAGCATTAAGCTCTTCTACATGAGCTTTCTTCTTATCAATAACCGCCTGTGCAGCCTTTGAAATAAAGGCCTCTTGGCCAAGCAGCGACTGTACTTTGCTGCGCTCTAAGTTAAGCTTTTCAAGTTCTTTTGAAAGGCGCGTAGCTTCGGCGCCTAAGTCAACTAAACCGCCTAACTCAACAAAAATTTCTACATCACCTTCGGCGGTTGCAACACAGGTTTTTGGACGCGTAAAGTTTGAGACAAGATCAAGCGATTTTAAGCGACCAACATGAATAATAAACTCTTTTTGCGCGTCAATAACCTGTGCCTTAGCTTCTCCTGTCTTAACGGTAAGCGCAAGTTCTTCTTTTGGCGATAAACGATAACGAGCACGGATAGAGCGCACGGTAGAAATAAGCATCTTTGCTAGTTCAAAGTTTGCTTCTGCTTTAGTATTAACAAACTGTTCGTAATCTTTGGCATCTGGCCAGGAAGCAAGCATAAGAAATGCGGCACGATGATCATCTACACCAGATACCGGCAACATATCCCAAATTTCCTCGGTTACAAACGGAATAACGGGATGTAGAAGTCTAAGCGCCGTATCAAGGACAAATACGAGATTGCGCTGAACCTGTAATTTTTCGTCAGCAGTACCATTGAGTAAACGACCCTTACAGAGCTCAATATACCAGTCACACACCTCATTCCAGAAAAACGACTGAATATCACGGGCATAGTCTCCAAAGGCATAGGTTTCAAGCTGTTCGGTAGTCTTTTTAACAACAGCTGCAAGACGACTTAACATCCATGCATCTTCCATTGTTTGAGCGCATGGTTTGCCTGGAACATAGTCTTGTAAGTTCATGTGCACAAAACGCGAAGCATTCCAAATCTTAGTGATAAACGAACGAGCCTGATCGGTACGTGGACTTTCTTTAAGCTGCTTGGTCTTTTTATCGATAACAGCATCAAATTTAACATCTTGGTTGGTAGTAATAAGTGTTAACAGATTGTAGCGCATAGCGTCGGCACCATACTTATCGATAAGATCCATAGGATTAACGCCATTGCCCTTACTTTTTGACATACGACTACCGTCTTTTGCCAAGATTGTTGCATAAATGTACACATCTTTAAAAGGAATTTCATGCGTAAAGTAAAGCGAACTCATAATCATACGCGCAACCCATAATGCAATAATATCGCGTGCAGTAACCAAAACTTTGGTAGGATGATGCGCTTTGAGCTCATCAGATGAAAAAGGCCATCCTTGTGTTGCAAATGTCCACAACTGAGAAGAAAACCAGGTATCCAATACGTTTTCATCTTGTGAGACATGTGAGGACGAACAATGCGGGCATACAGCCACATCTTCTAAACATGCATCTTCCCATCCACAATCTGTACACGTAAATACGGGAATACGATGACCCCACCAGAGTTGTCGAGAGATGCACCAATCTTTAAGGTTATCCATCCAGGTAAGATATGTTTGCGTCCACCTACTTGGATGAAATTGAATCTCTTGCGAAGTAACAGCTTCTTTAGCAGGTGTTTTGAGCTTATCAACCGCAACAAACCATTGCTGGGAAAGCCAGGGCTCAAGCGCCGTATCACAGCGGTAACAATGCATAACCGAGTGGTTAAGATCTTCTATATGATCAAGCAAACCATGATCTTCAAACCACGAAACAATTGCCTTGCGCGCTTCGTTTCTGTCCATGCCCGAAAATTGTCCATAGCCGTCGACAACGCATGCATGCTCATCAAAGATATTGATTTGCTCAAGATTATGTGTTTGACCCATAGCATAGTCATTAGGATCGTGCGCAGGAGTAACCTTTACAAATCCGGTTCCAAATCCTTTATCAACATGCCAATCCGAAAAAATAGGAATCTCACGATTAACAATAGGCAGCAAAACTTTTTTACCAACAAGGCAAGCCTTTTCATCATCTTGAGGAGACACCGCAACGCCCGTATCGCCTAGCATAGTCTCGGGACGAGTGGTAGCAACGGTGATGTAAGTTATATCTCCTACTGGATCAACCAGTGGATAGCGCATATACCACAGGTGACCTTTTTCATCGCGATATTCTGCCTCATCATCAGAAATTGCCGTTGTACAAACAGGACACCAGTTAACAATGCGCTTACCTCGATAAATAAGCTTATCATGATACCAATCAACAAAAACCTTGCGTACCGCATGTGCATACTCATCACTCATGGTAAACTTGGGATCACTCAAATCAATAGAGCAGCCCATACGCTTAATTTGTGAAACAATAGTTCCACCATATTCACGCGTCCAATCCCAGCATGCATCTAAAAACTTTTCGCGGCCAAGAGCCAAACGAGAAATTCCTTGGCTTTTGAGTTTTTTATCTACCTTAGTTTGCGTAGCAATACCTGCATGATCGGTACCTAAAATCCAGCGTGTTGAACGGCCGCGCATACGATTGTATCTAATATAGGTATCTTGGATGGTATCGTCCATAGCATGGCCCATATGAAGAATACCTGTGACATTAGGAGGCGGAATAACAACCGTGCAATCACCAACACCTTTGCTACGTTTGTAGCATCCAGCTTGGATCCATTGCTCAATAAGTTTTGGTTCAACCTCTAAAGGATTGTATGTTTTTGGCATTTGCTCCACAGGGCATCCCTCTTTATGTGACGATAACCAGCAGTTAACACCTTATTGTACCTGTTTAGAATAAGAAAGGCGTGCAAGACTTTTGTCTTTTTTTTAAGCAACTTGTAATAAGTATAACCGAACATATGTTTGCTTGCACGACAATTATAAATAACCCCAGGATTGAAAAATCCATTCACTTAAACCACACAATGCTTAGATAAAAAAGCCTCTGGATACAACCAGAGGCATACATGATGCACGTATAATATGGACGCACGATACGGATGAACGCTGGCGGCACAGGCTACGAGCGTTACGGACATGCGTTACGATCGCGCATAACGAGTCCGTTATGCTGCATTACTCTTTCTTAAGCGCCTTAAATAGACCATGTTTGCGCTCTTCGTGATCTTCTTCGGTAATACGCAATGGCTGCTCAGTTCCTTCTACCGCCTCTTTAGTAACAACAACCTTTACAATAGAGAGGTCAGAAGGCAAATCAAACATGGTATTTTGCAGCGTTGCTTCGCATATTGCGCGAAGACCACGAGCACCTGTATTGCGCTTAAGCGCAAGAGATGCAATTTCGCGGAGAGCTTCATCTTTAAATTCAAGCTCAACGCCTTCAATTTCAAACATGCGCTTATATTGTTTAACGATTGCATTTTTTGGTTCAATCAAAATCTTAACAAGATCGTCTTCCGTAAGCTCTTTAGTAGTGGTAATAACTGGAATTCTACCAATAAACTCAGGAATAATACCAAATTTATGCAAATCTTGAGGCATAACTTTACTCATAAGCTCATCTTGGTTGTCCTCAACCTTACGCGCAAGTTGTGCATTAAATCCGATACCCTTTTCTCCAATACGATCAGCAACAATTTTGTCCAATCCAACAAACGCACCACCGCAGATGAAGAGAATATTTTGCGTGTTGATATGAATGAGTTCTTGACTAGGATGCTTTCTACCACCTTGAGGAGGAACACTTGCATTGGTTCCTTCCAAAATTTTAAGAAGCGCTTGTTGTACACCTTCACCTGAAACATCACGTGTAATGGAAAGATTTTCTGCTTTACGTGCAATTTTGTCGATCTCGTCGATATATACAATACCAACTTCTGCGCGCTCAACATCGCCATCGGCAGCATTAATAAGCTTAAGCAGAATGTTTTCAACGTCTTCGCCTACATAACCAGCCTCGGTAAGCGTGGTTGCATCAGCAATCGCAAAAGGAACTTCCAAAAAGCGCGCGAGTGTTTGTGCAAGTAAGGTTTTACCAGTACCAGTTGGACCAAGCAACAAGATATTACTCTTGGCAAGCTCTACTTCCTCTGATTTAGCGTCATTGTTGCGGTTAATATCTTCGTCAATAGAAGCGTCATTGGTCATAATACGGCGATAATGATTGTATACCGCAACACTCATAGCACGTTTTGCGGCCTCTTGACCCATAACGTACTGCGAAAGCTCATCATAAATTTCATGTGGTGTAGGCAAAACATTCAAAATGGAACCATGATGCTTCTGATCATCAGAAGCATCTTGCGTAGTAGGCTGCGCATCTCCCGTAGCCATATACGCGTCCTGGCTTTTAGACAAAATATCACTGCATTCAGCAATACATTCATCACAAATAAACACGCCATCAGGGCCTTGGATAAGTTTACTTACCTGCGCACGAGATTTTCCGCAAAACGAACAAACAAAACCATGTCCATCGGAATGCATTGCCATACAGACTCCTTACGTTACTTAAAGGATTGTCTTATAAAACCAAACTTTTACTTAATGAGACTCTTGATCACTTAAGTGATCAGCTTGTTCGGTACGTGAAGAAATTACCTTATCAACCAAACCATATGCGCATGCTTCTTGCGCACGCATGTAGTTATCGCGTTCAGTATCAACGTTGATTTTTTCAACCGTTTGACCAGTATATTGCGCTAAAAGCTCATTCATGTGATTACGAATCCACTTAGTTTCATCGGCAACAATTTGGATATCGGTTTGCTGACCTTGCGCACCCGAACTTGGTTGATGAATCATAACCATAGAATTTGGAAGGCACATGCGCTTACCTTTTGCACCAGCTGCAAGCAAAACAGAAGCCATGGATGCCGCCATACCAACACAAATTGTAGAAACATCAGGTTTAATAAAGTTCATGGTATCTAAAATACCCAAACCAGAGTAAACTTCGCCGCCTGGTGAATCAATATAAAGCGCAATGTCTTTATCGGGATCTTGGCTCTCAAGGTGAAGAAGCTGCGCAATTACCAAATTAGCAGAATCACGCGTGATTGTTTCACCTAAAAAGACAATACGATCGTTTAACAGGCGAGAAAATATATCATAGCTACGCTCACCACGAGGTGTTTGCTCGATAACATATGGAATAAGCGGCGTTGCTGTTGGAGTAATCATACGTTCCCTTCCGGTTAAAAATGCGCTCCGAGACAAGAGCCCGAAGCGCGTGAATTACGCTCATAAGAACAAGACGCCTCATGCTGTAGCAATAAACGCTACAACACACAGTGCATCTATGAAGCTATCTACTTCTCAGATGACGATTCGTCAGACTTCTTTGCTGTCTTGGTGCTCTTTTTTGCAGACGATTTTGCAGTTGACTTAGTTGAAGATTTTGCAGCTTCTTTTTTAGGAGCTTTTTTAGCGCTCTTTTTTGCAGCAGATTTTTTATCCTTTGAAGCCTTATCTGCTTGAGATACTTCATCAACAACTTCGACCGTTGCATTCTCAACAAGCCATTTAACAGCCTTGCTTCTGCGGATAGATTCACGAATAGCTGGCATTTGGCCATTGTTCTTGAATTGCTCCATCTGCTTTTTATAATCTTTACCAACGCTTTTGAACTCTTCTTCTACGTCAGCTTCAGTTGCTTCCAAGTTAAGTTTATTTGCAATAGCGTTAAGCGCCAAAGATTGACGAGCACGCTCATCAGCTTGTGCATGAAGATCTGCTAAGAAATCATCGGATTTAATACCACGAGAAGCAAGATACATATCAAGTGTTGCACCTTGACGCTGAAGCTGGCTTAAGAACTCATTTGCAAGCTCAGAAAATACCTGTTTTTGATAATCTTCAGGAATCTCATCAAGCTTAAGGTGCTCACCCATTGCCTCTACAACACGATCTTCTTTAAGAGATGGTAATGAGGTTTTTTTATCGTTTTCGATTTCTTCTTTAACGGCATTACGAAGCTTTTCAACAGTATCAAAGCCCATTGACTTTTTAGCAAACTCATCAGTAAGCTCGGGTTTAACAGCACGTTTAAGAGCCTTAAGGGTAACACTTACCTTAACAGGAGTTTCTTTTTCGTCCTCTTTACGAACCCAAGAGATTTCTTTGCTTTCATCAAGCTTCATACCAGTAACGCCTTGTGCAAACTCTTGAGGAATATACGGACTATCAAGGACAAATTGACGAGCTGAACCTTCAAACTCAGGAAGACCTTCAATGTTTTTAACATCTAATACAACCACGCTCGACTCAGTTGCTTTCTTGGCATCCTTATCTTCTTCGTAAGTTGTGTTATACGATAAAAGTTGCTCAATTTGATGATCGATTTCAGCATCTGTTGCATGCTCTGGCGGCATAGTAATAGAAGGAGCGTCATAGGTATCAAGCTCGCACACAGGAGGAACGCTCACAAGAGCCTCTACCGTAAAGTCTTTATGCTCTTCTACCAATTTTGGATCTTCGCCGTAATCAGGCTTGCTGATGGCAACAATATCGAGCTCATCAAGCATTTGCGGTTGTACGTTTTGAATAAGATCCTCAGTTGCCTGCGCAAACACAGCTTGCTTACCAATAATGCCGTTGATTACAGGACGAGGAGCACGACCTCTTCTGAATCCCTGAAATGCATATTTCTTTGCAATGTTTTTATATGCGCCGTCAATCGCTGCGTCGACATCGGTTGCGGAGACAGTTACAGTTACTTTGACCTTATCATTTGAGGTCTTATCAGCAGTGGCAGTGATATTCAACGTTCCTCCAGTATTCCTTATGTCTGCATGACAGCAACAGACAACATTGTTTTACTATGTTTGGTGCGAGCGAAAGGACTTGAACCTTCACGAGTACAATACTCACCAGATCCTAAGTCTGGCGCGTCTGCCAATTCCGCCACACTCGCAAACTAACATACAACTTAAGCATGATACCAAAGCTTACACCTTAAGGTAGACATTAATTCAATCTTTTCATAGAGTTTCTTAAAAAATATAAAATTCTACAGGTACTTTGCAAAAAATGGCATCAGTCTAAGTACTTTAGTAAGTATACACGAACCAACAACACATAAACAGAAAAGAAAAACTTGAAATACTATGCCCTGCATAACAGTAGCGCGAGCCAGGAAATTCATATGAAATGTCATCACGTAACGTACCACAATATGCAGAAACATAACGTGAAGAACATAAATTCCAAAGCTATACGACGCTAAAACTTGGATAAGTGAGACAAGGCGTTTATGCCAAATTCCTCGCATATGTAGACGCGACGAGAAAAAGCGCGCAAGTGATTTTGCAGCAATACAAATTCCAGCGCTGTAAACAAACATCAAGCTACTTTGGGGCATAAAGAACATATCGTAGTCAAATACAAATAAAACAACCATTGCAACAGCCGAAATAAGTGCGCCAAGATAATACAGCGTAAAGTGAGCTTTTTCCTCGCAAAAAAGATAATACCCACCTACAAAATAAAGCAGCTCATAGCTGAGCGGCACATACGAAATAATGTACGTATGAGTAACCTCGGAAATATTAGGTAACACCATAAGTACCAGCCACAATACACAAAGCGCGCAGGCATGCTGTTTTGGACTTGTTGCCTGCAAAACAAGACGTAATGGTATAACAAGTGCATATAAACCGATAAGTTTATATAAAAACCAAAGATGATCCCAGCTTTGACCTGTAAGCGTTTTTAGAATTGCTTGCATGATCAAATCCGCAGGCGAGCTAAACCCCGTTGCAGCTACTTTAATCATGCTAAAACACAGACCAATCGTGGCTAAAATAGCTACAAGGCGCACAATATGATGAACAACTTTTTTTGAAGTAACGCAGCGCTGCGGATGTAGCATTAAAGCACCAGAAATCATAAAGAACAGTGGCACTGCCCAACGAAATAAAACAATTGCTGCGCCCGCCTCAACAGATATGCAGGCTTGTATATAAGACGAAAGAGGGTCCATATTCCCAACTGATATGATGCAATGAAGTGCTACAACTGCGAACGCAGCCAACACACGCAGCACGTCAAAATACAACACATGTTCAAATGTGTTTGGGGGCGTGGTTTGCGCAGGCGCGGGCGATGAAAGCAACACTCGGGCGTGCTCAGATTTTTCTTGATGAGAACTTGGCATACGCATAGATTCTATTTATGTGACGCAAGAAATGCCTGAACTTCGTCAAACGTAGGCATAGCATCTTGCGCGCCTAATTTAGTAACACAAAGCGCAGAAGTTGCCGTTGCTATTTCCATAGTTGCGTCAAAGGAATAATCATAGGATAAACATGCAGCCACCGCACCTAAAAATGCGTCACCTGCCGCTGTAGTATCAATACAGTTAACCGCAAATGCAGGGCGCGTAACAACTTCATCAGCCGTCTTTGCAACAGCACCTTGAGCTCCAAGTGTAAGAATTGTCTGTTTAACACCTTTTTGAGCAAAAAAATTAAGTGCAGATAGACGATCTTCATCGCTGTTAGGCTGAATACCAGAAAGCGTTGCACACTCAGACTCGTTTAGACACAATAAATCAATAGTTTTATACATATCGTCGTCTATTGGAAGTGCAGGAGAAGGATTGCAAATGGTAAACAAGCCTTTTTCACGCGCATACGCCAAAGAAGCTTTTACCACATCGGGCAAACATTCAAACTGTGTTAAGAAAATATCCCCTGGTTCTGCAAGCGTATCGAGTGTATCTTTTACCTCGTCAAACGTAACACAAACATTCGCGCCAGGATCCACTACAATGCGGTTGTCATCTTTTGACCGCAATATAAGCGCACTACCAGTAGCAACATCACTGCTGGTACGAATTCTGGAAGTACGCACGCCATATTCTTCTAAACTGGCAATGCGTACAGAACCTAAGCGATCGCTTCCTACTTTTCCTACCATGTACGTTTTTGCACCAAGACGAGCAGATGTTACTGCCTGGTTGGCACCTTTACCACCGCCTGAAAGCACAAACGTACTTCCAAGTACTGTTTCGCCTTGTTGTGGCATACGAGTGCAGCTTACTGACATATCGGTGTTGATACTTCCAAAAACAATAACGTTATGCATATAATTTACACCTGCCCCTGTTATTTCATTTCTGCCTAGTACCTCAAAGACACGTACACATTGTTCTTACCATACGTGAATTATTTTAATGTCTTATTATATCTCTTAGTGATAGTTGCGTACCGTCAGTTGTATAAAATATTCCAGATTTTTACCTATTCACGAATTTCGTGGTTCATGAGTCTTTGGTACATAAAGTCATTAGCCTGAAGCTCTATCGTATCATCTAAGGGCTCAAGCTCTTGGCACATACCACGACGCGCACATGCAGTACGCAAAAGAAAATCGGCAACACCTGGATTTTTTGGAAACAGTGGCCCGTGAATATACGTTCCTAGAACATGTTTATATAAGCAGCCCTCGTATCCAGTTTCACCATCATTTCCGTGCCCGTATTCTACCACGCCCAAAGGCGTAATGTCTCCAGCTAGATGCGTTCTTCCCCCGTGATTTTCGTATCCAACTATGGGGTGCGTGCATATAGAACTTTTAATTGCAATATTGCCAATAAGGCGCGGTGTTCCGCGATCGGTATATAAATCAACAAGCGAGAGCCCCTTAATTTTTTCGTCATCAAGCAAATAATAATGTCCTAAAAGCTGATAACCACCACACACCGCAGCTAAAACGCCACCATCTTCTACGTATGAGGCAAGCTCATCACGAAATGTTTGCAAAGCTGAACAGACAATTTTTTGTTCGCGATCCGATCCACCACCAATAAACACTATGTCTGCAGACGAAAGCGTAATACTATCTCCCACGTGGACTTCTACAATCTCAAATGGAATATGACGCTGTTTAAGACGATGTGCAAGTACCAGCATATTACCTGAGTCTCCATAGAGATTAAGCAGCTCGGGGTACATATGTACAATACGTAACGTTTGCATAAATACACGCTTTCTATCGTAAAACTGAGCGTCTAAGTTAGCCGCAAGAAGCGCATAGAACTACTGCGCACGACAAAGCTGTTCCAACCGCGCTTTAACAGGCCAAAGAGCAGAATAATTAGTAAGAACATAAAGAACTCTATTGGGATAGTGCTTAGAAATAGTAGTCAATACTTCATCTATTGACGTTGTGCATTCAGACGAAAAGCCTGCATATTTAAGACGAACTTGCATATCATGACGACGCGTACCGCCACACAAAAGTATGGGCTTATCCTCGGAGGAGAACCGTTCAAAATCAACGTCCCACAACCACGATACATCTTTTCCATCGTTAAAATTATCGTTAATGCAGATATAAATAACCTTCTGGCGCGGGTCTTCTTGCAACAGAGAAATGTTTTGATTAAAACCCGTTGGATTTTTTGCAAGATTCAAAACAAGAGGAATTCCTTGATAGGTAAAGTGCTGTAATCGACCATTTTGGGGATGAAATGCATTAAGCACATTTAAGAAAGCTTCATCGGAAATACCTGTTTCGTGCGCAATATAATAAGCCGCAAGAAGATTGTATACCATATACAAACCACCAAACGACGCAGAAATTTGAGCCGTATGTTGATTGATGTGCGCACAAAACTTAACACTGTTTTGTTCAAGCTGAATATCGTCTGCATAACAGTTCAGCTGCGGACGCGCAAACGAGCAGCTAGGGCAACTAAACGCGCCAAGTTGTGCATAACTACGATAGGTATACGTAAGCTCTGTTCCACACAGCTGGCAAAAACGAGCCTCGGGAACACGATCGGCAGCTCGGTGTAAATCTTGGTTGATACCAAAGTACACAACGTTAATATGCTGGCGTTGCGCAGACTGCGCTACGCCAACCGTAAGAGGATCATCACCACAAACAACAAGCGTTGTAGAGGGCGACGCCTCAAGCGCGCGAACGATAGTTTGCTGAACGCGTTCTATTTCGCCACAGCGGTCAAGCTGATCACGAAACAAATTAAGTAATACAAGAAACTTCGGTTTAACTGCAGGAACAATATTGATAGAAAAAAGTTCATCCGACTCTAATACGCAGGCAGCTCCAGAAGTGGCGTCCAAAAGCGCAGACGCTATGCCTGCTGGCATATTTGCTCCTGCTCGATTACAAACTACCTGCGGAAAAGAAGAATCAAATGCTGAAGCAATAATATTAGTTGTGGTTGTTTTGCCATTAGTTCCGCATACAACAACCGTATGATTACCAAAAAGACGTGCTTTATGTGCTAGAAAATTTTTATCAATGCCAAGCGCTACCCTACCTGGAAGCTGAGATGCCTTTCGATGAAATACACGACGTAACAATGTGCGAGCACTGCGCGCACAAAACGCGGCAAAATAAGTCTGTAACACGTATAACTAACCTCTTTATAATCAATAAAACGATCTTCACACATTGCTGTGCTGTCGTTAAAAATAGAAATTGCTTCGCAAGACGCGCGCAGGTACAAACCGTGTCGACTTACGCTATAAGCAATTTATGCCGATATATGCTTTTCTTCATCGCTGTTTAACGTTGGTACATGCTCTTTTGTCATATCTTGGGCCTCGTATTCCTCAGGCGTTAGAACATCTTCGATACGAAGATTTACACCAGCAACGCTGAGCCCTGTCATTTCCATAACTTTACTAACAACTGCCTCTTTAACATCCTCAAATACCTGTGGTGCATACGCGCCGTATTTAATGAGAACCGAGATGTTAACTCGTACCGATGCATCATGGGTAACTTCAACGGTAACACCTTTACGCGCATCTGATGCGCCTAACACATCCTGCACGCGATTAAACCAGCTGCCTTTCATGCCTACAACGTCTTTTACGTCGCGCATTGCAATAGCAACAATTTTCTCGATAACGCCATTTGAAAATGTCAGCGAATCTTGAGCATCATCTTCAACATCGTCAGTTAAGTCAGCGTCATCATTGGCAGAAGTATCGCTTGTGTCTGAACTTGATGCTGCATGAATATTGTTAACATCAGCT
Organism: Fannyhessea sp. C0108B2; assembly: GCF_056583915.1. Classification (NCBI taxonomy): domain Bacteria; kingdom Bacillati; phylum Actinomycetota; class Coriobacteriia; order Coriobacteriales; family Atopobiaceae; genus Fannyhessea; species Fannyhessea sp. C0108B2. Next base: position 117,239 of record NZ_JBWPJQ010000004.1, read on the forward strand.
GCATTTGCACAAGGTGTGCCAGAGACACCTGCATCAACAGCGTCTTGAGCATCAAGGATACCCTCTGAAGCAACAAAGCTTTCATCCTTTTGATCCTCTAACGTATGAGTTGTATCTTCAGGTGTTTTTTCTGCCGAATTGTTAGCCAAAGGATGATCGGTAAACTCAACGTTTAACGTAGGCGATACGTCTTGGGTGCTTGTATCAAGACGCGCAGATTTTTGATCTTTCATAATATGAGTCCTTTCGTGCAGGTAAAACAGGGTGTGAGGTTAATTTCTGTTATCTTTGAATAACTTTTGAACAAGAGACAAAATCTTGGGATTTCCATCGACATATTGACCAATTGCAATACCTAAAGCAATGCAAAATCCTATTAAAAGTGTACGAAATAGACCGATAGAAAAAATTAGCAATGCAACAAGAAGACCAACAACAGCTCCTATACATGCATGCTCACGACCTTTAACATAAGTAGCACACGCGCGCGCGAACTCATTAAACGTTGCATTTTCCAACGTAGGTGCACCATGTGTTGAAGCATCTTTAGTAGAAGTATTTGTATGATCATCTGCCTGCGTTTTATCAACGGATACATCAACACGTGCAGACACTTCTTTTTGGGCGTGTGCAGCCTCATCAACAACCGTTGTACGCCTTTCATTCTTTTTCATAATCTATTGCCTTTCAAGCTGGACAGACGTTGTTAAAGACGACGAAGATGCAGCAGCGCGCTCATCTTTTGACGTCTGTAAACCTGTTGTAGGATGAGATGTAGTCGTAGTACTTTTACGTGCATGATCTTGTGAACTTGTTGAATCAAAATCCTGCGAAGAGACATCATCTGAATTAGAAGCAGTGTCAGCAGATCCGTAATGCGAGATAGGAACGGTAATACCCGATGATTTATGCAGTAACGTTGTATGTATAGGGCGCTGTATATCGGCAGATACACTGAAAGTATCTGCACCTTCCAATGTATGAGAAACGTCGATGGAATCTGCACCAGTATCAGCCGTATTTGACATAGAATCGGTTGATACAGGCGCCACAAGGTCCTCATCGCTCACCGAGACATAGTTTTTTGCTTGAGCAAATTCTAGGTTTACAGAATCTATGTGATTGCCAACAATAACCGCAAGTCCTGCATAGAGTTTGCTTTTAAGCTCGTCAGATGCCGTAAGCAAATCTTCGGTTTCTTCGGGCTGAATACGCGCATTCACACGAATATGGCCGTATTTAGCTGCTTTAACGTAAAGTCGAACCACACAAAAACGCCCGTCTTCTTCGATCACATGTTTTGCTTGAGACTCTATAGCATGAAGCGACACGGTAATTTTGTTGTCTTTAGCTTTGGAAATAATAACCACTTTACGATTACGTGTAAAAATAGCACGCAAAAGCATAATAACACAGCCAAAAACTATGATAAACGGAGCAATTTTCATGAGCTGTTGAACAAAGGACAGTCTAAACACGTAGAGAGCATATGTAGATGTGGCATCATAAGAGGCAGCAAGCAACGAGCCAAAAAAGAATATGCCTGTCAATGCATATATAAGCATGCATAATCGCTTAAAAATTCCCATACGAGCCCCTTTACACTCTTTATTGATGCATGAACACCGTGTACTAATAATAGTTTAACAAAAATCCTACCTGAACAGTATCATTCACGTAGGATTTTATACCATAATTTTACGTACTAAATAATCTCAATGCAGCCATCGCAGCCGAAATAAAACGATCAAGCTTCTATTCTTCTGCCTCAAGTTCAGCCAAAACTTCGTCGGAAACACACATAGCAGCGTAAACGTTTTGTACGTCATCTAACTCTTCCAAGCGATCTACAAGGCGTTCAACTTTTTTAGCGTCAGCAGCATTTAAATCGGTGGGGTTATTGGCAACCATAGTAAGCTCGCTACCTTTTACCTCAATACCTTGCTCTTTAAGAGAAGCTTCAACCGATTGCATTTTATCGTAAGCGGTATAGATGAGCCATTCTTCACCCTCATCTTTGTAATCTTCTCCACCTGCCTCAGCAACGGCCATCATAAGCTCGTCCTCATCGGAACAGGCGTCTTTAGTTACCGCGATAGAACCTTTGCGCTCAAATTGGAATGCAACAGAACCCGAGGTACCAAGATTGCCGCCAGCATGAGTAAACGCAGAACGAACATCAGCGGCTGTACGATTAAGATTATCGGTAAGGCACTCAACATAAAGTGCAACACCTGCAGGACCATAGCCTTCGTAAGTAACTTCTTTATAAACTACAGCATCGGCACCAGTACCAAACGCTTTATCAATAGCAGCCTGAATACGAGCATTAGGCATAGAAACCATACGAGCACGTGCAACAGCGGCAGCAAGAGCTGCGTTATTCTCAGGATTTGGATCTCCACCATTTCTTGCAGCAACGGTAATATTACGCGAGTGCTTGGAGAAAAGCGCCGAGCGTTTTGCGTCGATAGCTGCTTTTTTATGCTTAGTGGTAGCCCACTTTGAATGTCCAGACATGCACGTCTCCTTTTATTATTGCATAGAAATCAGTATGTACGTGTTTGACGTACTTATACATAATAGACCTAAGTTGAAAACATGAAAAGTATTCAATCGAGATTTCATTATTAAACAAGATTTTATGAAATTTAGTTATGGCAATCATAAGGTTTTTGTTTCTTTAGTATCTAGAGCAACTTGGCGTACGCCTTCGATTTGAACTATCCGGAAATTCCGGATAGTTGTATTCTCTTCAAGCTCATAACCAGAGTTTTTTTACGTATTATAATGTTTGCGTTTCCGCTGGTAAAATAGGGTAAAAAGGAAGAAAAAAGATGGTGGAGATGAAGGGATTCGAACCCTCGGCCTCTGCCTTGCGGAGGCAGCGCTCTCCCAACTGAGCTACATCCCCATGCCGCATACACTGAGCACAAACAGTTTGCACGTACGCTTACGCGTACACAAACCCCTTTGGAGCTAAGTACGTTGTACATTTTTACAGGAATAGACACTCCTGTCAATAATTGTACGTGTATGCCAAAAAATCTATAGAACAGCACCTTGGACAGGATATGTGCTGTTATCGCTGGTTCTTGGAGTATTTGGCGTATCATTTGCTGTTCGCGCATACCAGCAAAGATAAGTTCACGCTCATAGGTAAAACTTATCTTTCTATGCCTTATGCATAGCTAAACACTAAACCCACTTCAACTGTAAAAGGTGTGAAGTGGGTTTATTTGTACACAAGCAGGTAGTATGAAGCAGAAACGACGACAGCGCGCATTTGACGCATTGCTTACACGAAATGCTTATGCATGCACCAACTTATACATGTACCAGCTTATGCATGCGCTAGCCACACCAAACGCGCACGCAGACATATAAAAACTTTGTTTAGATGATACTGATGCTCCGTACGTGGTAAGCTTATATATTATGTTTTTTAAGCACCATAAGCATGAATGAAAATAAAGGAATATCAATGGCAATTCAATACGAACAAGCACATTTTGAAGCGGCATATGGAACAGCTCAACAATTACCTGTCTCCACAACGCCCGAAATCATTTTTTGTGGAAGGTCAAATGTTGGCAAGTCGTCGCTCATCAATAAATTGCTCAAACGCAAAGCGCTTGCACGCACGAGCAGTCAGCCTGGTAAAACGGCAAACATTAACTTTTTTAATGTTGATGGCATTCGTTTTGTAGATTTGCCCGGATACGGGTTTGCAAAGGTTTCAAAAGCAGAACGTGAGCGTTGGTCAAGCCTAATCAGCGGCTATTTTGAGGATAACCGAAGCTTTAATTTAGTCATATGTTTGGTAGATATACGAATCGACGCGCAGCTGCTTGATAAAGACATGCTTAACTATGTTATACACGAAGAACTCCCCTACGTTGTGGCTTTTACCAAAGCAGACAAGCTTACACGTTCTAAGGCTTTAGCTGCCCGAACAAAACTCTGCAAGGCACTAGAAGTGCCTCAAGATAAAACTATCATTACCTCGGCAGAAACGGGAGAAGGCATGGCAGATCTTAGACGCTGTATCGAAGAACATGCGCTGAGCTGATAAACAGGTCATGCAAATCAGATAAACCATGCAAACTAGACGCGCAAAAGAATATAAGTAAGGACACGATGAATACCATGTCAACAATAAACAAAGACGACAAAGCGGGCAACGCAGGTAAAGCTGACAACGTGCAAGACGTGCAGCACAACACGTATGATGCGCAGGCTATGGATACACAGGAAAACAGTATCAGTGATACGCGATCAGATGAAATTTTTCGCACAGAAGAAAAGCATCTGCACGACGTGTATACCAAGCTCGTCCAAGAGAAAAAGACCTTAGAAGCGCAAATGATTAAAGCGCACGAACGCGCTCAAAAAGATCTTAAAGAAATGTCAAGCGAAGTTCGCCAAAACTTTGGCTCGGACGACGAAGCAATGGAAACCTATGCAGCAATTGAAACGCTTAACGCTGTTATAGACGTTTACAATCAAAAACACGATTTTGACGCGGATAGACTTAAACGCATTGATACCCTTTTGTTACAGCCGTATTTTGCCAAAGTTGTTTTGCAAATGCGCGCTGGTCGTCCGCCGCAAAGCGTGTATATTGGAGCCGCTGGTATTACCGATGAGCACCGTATTCCTTTGGTTGTGGACTGGCGAAGTCCCATTGCGCAGACTTACTATAATCAAGAAAATGGACTGATAACATACGAAGTTAATGGTAAAAAACGTCAAGTGACGCTTAGTTTGCGCCGTCAATTTGATATTGTGCGCGATTGTTTGCGCGCGTATTTTGATTCGGACATCGCTATTGAGGACGCTCTTTTAAAGCAAGCACTTGCTCGTCGGCACTCAGAAAAACTTCAAGCAATTACTGCCACGATTCAGCGCGAACAGAACAAAATTATTCGCTACAACGATGTAGAGGCTCTGCTTATTGACGGTATTGCAGGATCGGGCAAAACTTCGGTGTTGCTGCAGCGCATAGCGTATCTGCTGTACCAGCAAAAAGATACGCTCAGCAGTAAGGATATTTACTTTTTTGCGCCCAATGATGTTTTTGCTCAATATATTAATATGGTTTTACCTCAACTCGGTGAACAGAATCCACAAACATTTACGTGGAAATCATTTATAGCACGTCTTGGCCTTTCTACCTATGGAAGCGGTGTGGCAACCACCATCGAAGACCTGCATGAGCTTGAGCACATGCTTTCGCATATACAAATTAATGATAAAGATATTCAAGAAATAAAGTGCCGCGACACCGTACTGCTTAAAGTGGCAAGCATTAAATCGGCGCTCGAAAAATTTGCCGCTATCGGATGGAATCGCAAGCGTATTGCCCTTGTCAAAGACGAACTACACGCACGACTTGACAGACGCATTACCGCACTGGCTCAAACGGAAGATTTTCAAGACGCCCTTCTTGAACTTGACGTAGAGCAGCAAATGCAAATATTTAATGCAGTTATTGCTCCGCAAACCGCAGAAGACACCTTAAAATACGCGCGTATCTACGCCCATTATTTGTACGACGAGGCACATGAGGCAATCGAATGTGTGAGTTGGCTTAATTTTGCTCATATTGCACAACACAATCTTACCCACGAGCACCCTACATCAGTTGAAATATATTACCTTCACCTGCTGTTATGTGATAGTACGTTTAAGGGCGCGCGATTTGTAGTTATCGATGAGGTGCAAGATTACACGCCAGCGCAACTCTATGTGCTCACACAAACGTTCCACGGTGCGCATTTTATTTTTGCAGGTGACGAACGACAAGCGCTCAACATCAATCGCAGCAGTTTTTCTGATATCGAGCACGTCTTAGCTCATGCCAATATTTCATACAAACACATGTTCTTGTCAACGAGCTATCGTTCCAGTAAAGAAATTACAGATTTGTTTTGGAGTATTTTTTCGGCGCGTGAAGGTACCGACATAGTATCGGTGCAGATGGAAGGTGAAAAACCTCATTTTATAAGCTGTGGTGAGCACGACACTAAAGCCTATGTTGAAAGCTTACAAAATTTGGTAGATGCACGAGATCCACAGGAATTATGCGCCATCATTACCCGCGAAGAACGTGGCGCAAAATGGCTTGCACAGCGCTTACACGACGGAGCTCACGCAATTACGCGCATCAACGCAAACAGCATTTTGCCACAGCATGGCATAGTTATCATGAACTTAAAACTTGCCAAGGGCCTTGAATTTGACCATGTCATTTTAGCTGACGCACAAAGCGCCAACTATCCTTGTGATACAGAGGAAAAAGAAGACGTATCGCGCAGGTGCTTATACACTGCCCTATCGCGCGCAACACATCGCGTGGATATCGTATCACAGGGGGTGCTCACACCTCTTTTGTGCAAAAATGATCAGGAAACCAAGTAAGTTTTTTACAGTATCACATGCTTTTCTCAAAGAAAACGAGCTTAGTGTGTGTATAAAATCGTAAACATCATAATGTATATGCAAACTGCCGGTAAAAGTTTACCGGCAGTTTTTGCGTGCTACTCGTTTTTACAATACTTTACTCGTTTTTATACAGTTCCTTCAGGCGAACAAGATGCTCCCAACGCTGCATTGCAGACTCTTCGTTTTTCTCAAACAACTCATCTGCTTGATCGGGGAACTCTCGCGTCAGACGCGCATAACGAGACTCGTTCATAAGGAACTCACGGTATCCACCCTTAGGTTCTCTTGAATCCAGCGTAAACTTACGACCCTTAGGAGCCGCAGGATTAAAGCGGAATAAGTTCCAATATCCACAATCAACCGCACGTTTCATTTCGTTTTGGCAGTTAGCCATACCGCCTTTAATGGAATGCATTTCGCAAGGAGAGTATCCAATAATCAACGATGGACCATCGTAGGCCTCGGCCTCTGCAACAACCTTAAGTGTTTGGGCAGGATTTGCACCCATTGCAACTTGCGCAACATAGACATACCCATAGTTCATTGCAAGCTCACCTAACGGCTTTTTGGAAACTTTTTTACCACTTGCAGCAAATTGTGCTACCTGACCAAGATTAGATGCTTTAGATGCCTGACCACCTGTATTGGAGTACAGCTCGGTGTCAAAGACAAAAACGTTAATGTTGTGACCCGATGCAAGAACATGGTCAAGACCGCCAAAGCCAATATCGTATGCCCATCCGTCGCCACCAAAGATCCAGAACGATTTCTTGGTCATAAAGTCTTTATTGGCTAAGATGTCTTGCGCTACAGGCGAATTGAGTTTTTCAAGCTGTGCAATATAAGCAGCTGCAGTAACTTCTGAGTCCCCTGCTTGTTTGTGCGAATCGATCCAAAGCTGCGCCGCGGCACGAAAATCATCGGAAACTTCAGAAGAAGCAATAAGTTGCTTGGTGGATGCTACCAAACGCGCTTGTTGCGCTTCGTAGCCCAACAACATACCTAGACCGTGTTCGGCATTGTCTTCAAACAGTGAATTATTCCAAGCCGGTCCTTGGCCTTTTTTATTAAGCGTAAACGGCGAACAGGTGGATGGATTACCCCAAATTGAAGAACAACCCGTTGCATTAGAAATAAATGCTCTGTTACCAAAGAGCTGAGTTACGCAGCGCGCATAACTTGTTTCTGCACAACCTGCACATGCACCCGAGAATTCAAGGTGAGGATTTTTAAATTGCGATCCTTTAATTGTTGTGTTTTCGAGCTGCTCTTTTTCCGAAACGTTATCCTCGTCAACGGCGTAATCCCAAACTTCTTGCTGATCAAGCTCTTGCTCGGTGGGAACCATCGTAAGACAATCTTTTGGACAAACGTATACACAATTGGTGCAACCCATACAATCAAGCGGCGAAACTGCAATCGCAAACTTAAGACCTTCGGCACCCTTGCCTTTTGCGTCAATCATACGCATTTGAGCAGGTGCTGCATCGGCCTCTGCCTCGGTCATCGCAATAGGACGAATGGTAGAATGAGGACATACAAATGAGCAGTTGTTACACTGAATACATTTTGTTTCGTCCCAGTGTGGAACCATAACGGCAACGCCGCGCTTTTCGTAGGCTGCGGTACCTAGTTCGTATTGACCATCAGCGTGATCCTTAAAGACCGAAACAGGTAATTTATCGCCTTCCATCATATTGATAGGATTAAGTAACGTGCGTACCTGTTTAACAATCTCGGCGCGACCCTTAAGCTCTACCGTATGTACTTCATCGTGGATGTCTTTCCAACTTTCAGGAATCTCAATTTGCGTAAAAGCAGAAGCACCAGCGTCGATAGCTTTATGGTTTGCCTCAACAATTGCCTGACCCTTCTTGGAATACGACTTAGTAGCTGCGTCTTTCATGTACTTTATTGCGTCATCAAACGGCAGAACGCCCGAAAGTGCAAAGAACGCCGATTGCAAAACGGTATTAGTACGTTTGCCCATACCAACTTGGCGTGCTAAATCGATAGCGTTGATAAGGTAAACCTTGATTTTATTCTTATAGATGTAGCGTTTAGCCTCGGCATTAAGATGACGATCAAACTCATCAAAATCCCATTGACAGTTAACTAAAAATGTTCCGCCCGGCTTAACGTCGCGAACCATTCTAAAGCCCTTAATAATATAAGAAGGGTTATGACACGCAACAAAATTTGCCTTAGTTACATAGTATGAGCTGCGAATAGGAGCGTCACCAAAACGCAGGTGCGAAACAGTTACGCCGCCCGTTTTTTTGGAGTCATACTGAAAATACGCCTGAACATATTTGTTGGTGTGGTTACCAATGATCTTAATAGAGTTTTTATTTGCACCAACGGTACCATCGCCGCCCAAGCCCCAGAATTTACATTCAATAGTAGACGGATCAGCAGTTGAAGGACAATCAGGATCCTCTTCAAGCGAGAGGTGCGTAAGATCATCCACAATACCTATGGTAAACTCGCGTTGAGGATTATCTTTTTTAAGCTCATTGAACACCGCAAATGCCGAAGCAGGAGTCGTATCTTTTGAGCCCAAGCCATAACGGCCGCCAATTATTGAAATATCGCTTCGGCCAAGCTCGTACAAAGCCGATACAACATCTTGATAAAGCGGCTCGCCAATAGATCCCGGCTCTTTTGTTCTGTCTAAAACAGCCATATGCGTGCACGTTTTTGGCAAAACCTCACCAAAACGCTCTACCACAAACGGACGGAACAGACGAACCTTAATAAGGCCTACTTTTTCGCCTTGTGCACGCAGATAATCGACAACCTCTTCGATAGGATCACAGAACGACCCCATGCAAACAATAACACGCGTTGCACAAGGATCACCATAGTAATTAAAAAGACCGTAGTTAGTACCAATCTTTTTGTTAATACGATCCATGCACGACTCAACAATGCTTGGAAGGTTGTTATAAACGCTGTTACATGCTTCGCGATTTTGGAAGAAAATATCAGGATTTTGGTGAGAGCCACGCATATGTGGATGCTCAGAATTAAGCGCGTGATCACGAAAACGCTGAAGCGCGTTGAAATCGTACATACTTTTAAGTTGGTCAAAATCCCACATAGATACTTTTTGAATCTCATGAGATGTTCTAAATCCGTCAAAGAAATTGATGAACGGAACACGACCTTCAATTGCAGCCATATGTGCAACGGGTGATAAATCCATAACCTCTTGTGGATTTGTTTCGGCAAGCATAGCAAAACCCGTCTGACGACACGCCATAACGTCGGAGTGATCGCCAAAAATGCTTAATGCTTGCGTGGCAACCGTACGTGCTGCAACATGAAATACGCATGGAAGCTGTTCTGCCGCTATCTTATACATGTTAGGAATCATTAACAGCAGACCCTGAGAAGCAGTATAGGTAGTAGACAGAGAACCTGTTCCCAGCGAACCATGAATGGTACCTGCGGCACCTGCCTCTGACTCCATCTCGATTACCTTAACGGGTGAACCGAAAATATTTTTCATGCCCTGTGCAGACCAAATATCCACGTGATCCGCCATAGGGCTTGATGGTGTAATAGGATAAATGCCTGCAACCTCTGTATACGCGTACGATACATATGCCGCTGCTTCATTACCATCCATCGACTTGAATTTTCTTGACATATCCTCCCCCTCAAGATGTAAATCCAGTCAATAGCCAGCGTCGAAAAATGCGCTCGCACGCACAACAAAGTACGATACTTCCCTCTCACCTTAGGTAGCATACTTACTATGCAAGCACCAATTTAACGAGCTATTCTATTTGAAATGCACTTACAAAGGACGCTCAACCCTTAATCTCTCCTGAGTGTACCCAAGTGCTTTGACTTGTAACTATCATAGTGCAAATTACGAAAAAAATTAATAAAGAGCGCAAGCGTTCCGCTAACGGTTGAATGCGCAGGCTTACGGACATATATAACTTTGGATTGCTTACGGCTGCGACACAGGTCATGCAGGACGCAGGGAACCTCAAGCATATAATGCATGCCAATGATGGCGAATCTAGCTTGCAAGCCACACAGAAATGCCCGGAATAACGGCATATATAACAAAAATACCGTAAAAGATAACCATAAGAACAACATAGGCTATCATATTGATTCTAAAAATAAGCTGAGTATCATCACGAGAAGACGTTGTATCCTTTTGATTGTTAGTTATGGTGTTATTATCTTGTGAAGATGTGCTCATAACCACTCCTAACAGTTATTACTGCATGTAGCACATATTGTTCATTGGTGTGATGTACTTATATATACGCAAAACACACCCTTTTACTTTACTCATTTTGTAGATATATGACAATATCTAATCCAACATATTTGAACTCATTCAAAACACAAATCCATTATGTATGGTAATCCTCATATTTAGTGTTACAATGTTTTGTGCAAAGTGAGCTCAGTGGCTGCGGATTGTAGGTTTTCCTACAATATGAGGAAAGTCCGGGCTCCACAGGGCAAAATGCTGGTTAACAACCAGGCGGGGTAACCCGACGGATAGCGCCGCAGAAAAGAAGACTCTCACCACATCGCACGCGATGTAAGAGAAAAGCTGAAACGGTAGTGTAAGAGACTACCAGCACGGTAGTAATATCGTGGCTTGGTAAGCCCCATTTGGAGCAAACGCGAATAGGAATGTAACAGATTGGCCCGATCTGCATTCGGGTAGCGCGCTTGAGGCATCTGGTAACAGATGCCCTAGATAAATAGTCACTCACGACAGAACCCGGCTTATAGGCTCACTTTGCATATTTGATTGAGCAAATCACGCTATAAGCCAAGTTCCCATAAAACCAAATACCTCTACACGCACTCATTTCTTATACAAATGCCAAATGTTTACACAAACGGATATGGTCTAACAATTGCACGAACATAGGTAAATGGACGCGTACGTCTCCATACACCATTACCCGCATGCTGAGATCCGCCATCACCTGATGACGTATTGCCTTCAATGGTAGTAATAGTAGACCCGTTGTTACTTTCGATAATACCTATATGCTGACAGCTGCTGCCACCATGGAAGTTATACAGAACTATATCGCCAGGTTTGCAATCATGTACATCTAAAAGAATTTGTGACCTTCCATCGTAAAGTGCACGTGAATAAATTTGATCACAGTTATACGAAGGTAGTGCATCCCATGAAACATGTGCTTGATCAAAACACCATGAAACAAAAATTGCACACCACCAAACTTCAGAAGAAGGACCGCGAAGCCATGGAGTATCAGTTATGTCAGCCATCCAGCGTCCGTATTTACTACCAGGCTGAGGATCATTAAATGCTTCATATCCAATCTCGCCTGAAGCAGCACGCAATAACCAGTTTTTAAGCGTTTCAACCGATGGCCTATCAGACCTGCTTAAATCCAATCCATTTATATAATCAATATAAAAATGTTCGTTATTTACATTGATATAGCCAAATAATGCCTTATTGCTTTGTGGGTCAAAATAAAACCACTTATTGTTTGGCGTATGATACCAGCCAGCAATAAATCTTCCGTTTTGATCAGCATAAAACCAGTTACCCTGCGTATCCTGCACCCATGCGTTACAAGAAAGACCATTATTGGGATCGAGCCAGTAGCGATGGCCATTCTCATTAAGTTCGCCAGTAACCATTTTGAAGTCGTTACCAAAGTACCACCACCTACCGTTAGGTGCATAGTACCAGCCTGTTGCAAAAACACCCTTGTCATTGGTGTGCATCCACGAACCATCGGCTGCCGTTACCCAACCGTTATAAAGAAGACCTACGTTTTCATCTAACCAGTAGTGATTACCATTCTCGATAAATTCACCAGTAACCATCTTGTAGTTGTCTTTATTAAAGTACCACCACCTACCGTTATATACGGTTTGATACCAGCCTGTTACCAGAATGCCCTTGTCGTTGGTGCGCAT
>NZ_JBWPJQ010000005.1:0-124978 GCF_056583915.1 Fannyhessea sp. C0108B2
CATGTGTTAGGCGCGCCGCCAGCGTTCATCCTGAGCCAGGATCGAACTCTCCATTCAAAATGAAATAAACTGAATTGATTCAGTTTTCAATCAAAATTAAGAAGTGTTTATCTTGCTCATATGATCGCTGATCTGGATTCGCTTGGTTCGAAAAAATTGACGTATAAATACTTATATAAATTCGAATTTGCTTAGCTATCTTTTATGATTTCTCAATCACAGTATCCAGTTTTCAAGGTTCAGTGTGCGCTCACTCAGACAATGTAGCGTCTGTGCGGCGCGAGGAATTACTATACGCGAAACAATTGACAATGTGCGCGAGAATTTGCGTCTTCACGTCATCGACACAATTATGGTTATAAGGACATGCGATAGAAGTAGGAGCATATAGGGTTATACCTATTATGAACTGGTGTTTTAGGGATTTGTGTGGTGGATAAGATGCAAAGGCGACAGGAAACGAAAACGTTTTATTTGAATTTGACTATCCTTTTATAAAATGCCTTCACAGTATGTACATATTTTGGAAACAATTCCTACGGTGCTGAGTTTGCAAGCACTTATCTATAGTGTTACGTGCAACAGATGATTAGAGCTTACTTTGGGCAAGCGCGTATGCTGCGCGTAAGAGCTCATTTCTTTCGGCTAGATTAGGCGCTTCGGCATAAATACGAACCGTAGGCTGCGTACGAGAAGGACGCAGCATAACCCACGAACCATCATCAAACGCAAGACGTAATCCATCTGCATGGCTTACTGCACAAGGAGTTTTTTGCGCAATACTTGCAGGATTAACACCAGGTAACATGGTAGAAAATGTTTGCATTTTGGCTGGATCAAGGCGTAAATCTTTTCGGATATAGTCCATATTCCCAAGGTCAGAACTCATCTTGGCAATAATTGTATGAAGCGGTTCGTTTCTCATTTGCAGATAGCGAATTACAAGCAGCGACGCTAATATACCATCGCGCCATATACCAAAGCGAGGAACACATATACCTGCATATTCATCACAGGCTAGTAAAACATCACCTTCGGTAAGCTCATCGGCAATGCGCGCGTAACCTACGGGCACAATACTTGTTTCGCACTTAAGCTGTTCGGCAAGTCGACAAATTCTTACTGAGCTTGCCTGTGTAGTAACCACGCGCCCATGCCCACCGCAAAAACGTACGAGAAAATCAAGAATACATGGGGCAATAAAGTGAAGCGGCACTTGCTGGGCTTCGTTATCTATTAAGCTAAAGCGCATCCCGTCACCATCATATATAACTGCTACATCAGCCTGCGCCGAGCGTAAAACCTCATAGCTGTGTTTAGTCCACGGTTTAATTGGACAAGGATGTACGCCGCCAAAATCATCGCGCGCGCCTTGGCGTGTGGTAATGACCTTACAGCCAAGAGCCTCAAACAATTCGGCAGCAATACCGCTTGTTGCTCCATGCATATTGTCAATCACAACGGTAAGCGGACGGCACAAACCATGTGGTGCCATGTTTTTTACAAAGGAGAGAATCTCTTTTTTATAGAGTTCGCACACATCTTGACGCGGAGTGTCAAACGTGCGATCAAGATCTTCTAAAGCAATTTCGCGATTGGTAAGTGCTGTGATAAGCTGTTGCGTTTCATCGGGAATTGTCTGTTCAACAAGGCCGTCAAGCTGAGACCATATGTTAGCGGCTACAAGGCCACCTCCACGTGCACGCAACACAACGCCGCCGTAAGTTCCAGCATAATCGGCACCAGAAAGCATAATTCCCAATGCGTAAGAAGAATCGCTCATCATAAAACTTATCATGGGAGTTGTTACCGCATAATTTAAAACGCGAGCATGATAGCCCTGATCGGCCATCGTCGCAGCTACAACATAGGCAAGCGTGCGCGATTGACTTCTGGTGTCATAGCCTACAAGAATGGTTGAGCGAGCTTTTTCGGCCTCATATAAATGAGCAAGCGTTAGGGCAACGCTATAAAGAGCTTGAGGTGTGAGAGCTTCATCAAACCGAGCATGCCAGCCATTAGATCCAAAATGTACAATATTCATTTCGATTACCTAAAAACATTCTGGCTCGATTGTTGCGAAATTCGACAATAACGGCCTGCATTGACATTTGCACTGCCAAATCTATAACCGTGCTGATTGTTGCCTTCATTGCCGTCTTTATAGTGCAACTGCTATAATGCCGACTTTAAAATTGAAAGAGCGTCGTCGTTAAGCGCCTCAATAAACTTTGGACGAATATCGGGGTTAAGCAGAGCTATGCGAGCATTAGTTGCTGCCCAAGCAGCTGGTGTTCCTGTGTCACAACCTTCGTTAATATCAACAACGAGTGCATACATTTCTTCTTCGGCAAGCACACGTTCCATAGCATCGGTAAGCTGAATTTCTCCGCCAGCGCCCACGCCTTGCGTTGCAAGCAGCTCCATTACGCGCGGAGTTAATAAATAACGGCCGACAATGAAAAGGTGACTGGGTGCTTCTTCGGGCTTGGGCTTTTCAACCAAACCAGAGATCTTCCAAACTGCGCCCTCTTCATCTGAAGCAGCACCTTCAAAACCTTTAAGCGTGCCCACCTGCTCACCTGCAATGATGCCGTATCTGCTCACCTGATCTTGCGGAACACAAGCAACCGCAATAACAGACGCGCCCCCGTGTTCGTCTGAAATTTGTTTCATGCGAACGCACATTTGACGGTCAGGAACAAAATAATCGCCCAACAGTACAAAAAAGCGCTCATCCTTTGTATAAGAAGCCGCACAATGAACTGCATGGCCTAGGCCTAACGGTTTATCTTGATATACAAAGTTGATGGGCAAAGACTCGGATTCTTGCACCATTTGAGCCTCTGCGTTCTTTGCGCGATCGTGTAAATAGCGCTCAAGAGTTTCGTTATGTTGGAAATAAGAATCTATCTGGGGCTTTTCGTGAGAATTAATAATAACTACGCCGTCAACATCATCGGGCTCAAGGGCTTCTTCTACCACGTATTGAATAACAGGCTTGTTAAGAACCGGCAATAATTCCTTTGGAGTTACTTTAGTAGCTGGTAAAAAGCGAGTACCAAGCCCTGCCGCAGGAATGATGGCCTTCATAGTGGTTCCTTTCTTACACGGTGATTACACCGACACACAAACACGCAGGTATTTCTTCGTGTTTTATTAGTTTTCCATAAAACAAGTATGCATAAAAGTTTATACTAAGCGCATATCATTGTGATACGATAGCACAAAACAGACAAAAGTTCTAAAGTATGCAAAAGGTTTTCTGTACGCGGCTCTATACTATTCTTCAATGGTTATGCCTTGTTTATCCAGATAGGCAAGCCATCTGTTCTGTGTGTCAGTAGAAATAGCATGCTCCATAAGGCATGCCTCATTATCTGCAGTATCGCTTGCTACACCTAAATCTTGAACCAAAAATGAACGAATCATACGGTGACAACGCCAAATATGAGCGGCGTATTCTCTACCCGTGTTAGTTAGTTGAATGCGACCATAACGATTCTGTTCAACATAGCCGTTTTCTTTGAGAACATTCAGAGCCTTATTAACGCTTGCTTTTGAAACCTCAAGCTGGTCTGCAACATCTTTTGACCGGATTCCTTCAAAAGCATTCTCTTCTTGCATAATGCGATATATTGTTTCTAAATAATCTTCACTCGCCATGGTTAAGCGATGCCATGCATTTTCTGCCGTATTAGCCATAGTCTCTCTCCCTATGCAGCGTATTCCCCATCCAATAGTGCATCGTAATACGTCTTTAGTGACATGTACCACATTTAACGAATATATTTCATTGTAATTAAAGATCTTCAACAAAACATGTCTTAATGGCTTGCTTATGCAATTGTATACATAAAATGCTTATATTTCTTCATCTTCTATCTGCATTCTTTGTATATGTGCGCCCAACGACTGCAATTTAGGAACAAAGTTTTCATATCCTCTATCGATGTGCTGAATCGCAGACACCGTGGTATAACCATCTGCGACAAGCCCTGCCATCACGAGCGCAGCACCTCCACGCAGGTCGGGCGATTTAACATCGGTCCCAGAGAAACGAGAAATTCCGTGAATTACAGCATGATGACCTTCAAGACGAATGTCAGCGCCCATACGCTGCAGCTCACTTGCAAACATAAAACGGTTTTCAAATACATTCTCGGTTACCACACAACTTGAATTGCCAAGAGCCAAAAGACACACAGTTTGTGCTTGCATATCAGTTGGAAAGCCTGGATACGGTAATGTTTGGATGTCAACAGAATTAATAGGACATTGGCGCTGAACACGTACAAAATCGTTTCCTTGTTCGATAGACAAGCCCATCATTTCGTATTTTTTAAGTACAAGCGATAAATGCTTAGGGTTAAATCCCTTAACTTCAACGGGATCTCCGCATAAGCCGCCAAGCGCAATAAAAGTCCCTGCTTCGATGCGATCACCAACCACCTTATGGCATTCAACGGGATGAAGCTCCTCGGATACTCCTTCAATCTCGATAATAGGTGTACCAGCACCTTTAATTTTTGCGCCCATTTCTTGAAGAAAGTTAGCCAAGTCAACAATTTCGGGCTCACGAGCAGCGTTTTCGATGGTGGTTACGCCTTGCGCGTGCACGGAAGCCATCATAAGATTTTCGGTTGCACCTACACTTGGGAATTCCAAAGAAACTAACGTACCGCGAAGCCCGTGCTCATCCTTTGCGTGAATATTGCCGTGGCTGATATCAAACGTAACACCTAAGGCTTCCAAGCCTAAGATGTGCATATCGATTTTTCGAGCACCGATGTTGCACCCACCTGGCATAGCAACCACCACTTTATGAAAACGTGCAAGAAGAGGTCCTAAAACAGCGGTTGAAGCACGCATTTGGGCAACAAGATGATAGGGTGCATCCCAACGATTAATATTAGTTGTATCAATTTCGAGTTCGTGCAAATTTTTTACGGTAATTTTTGCGCCTAAATAGGTAAGAACTTTTCCCATTACATGTACATCAGAAATGTTGGGGACATTAGTAAGTGTGGTAACACCAGGAGCCAATATAGTTGCAGCCATAAGTTTGAGAGCGGAATTTTTTGCTCCTTCAACAGTAACTTCTCCTGTTATAGAATAGCCGCCTTCAACACGTATGACTTCCATACTTCCTCCTTGAATATACTCATGTTCAGGTTTTAGTAAGTGCCTATGTTCATTTTACTCCCAAAATGCAGGAACACCACATTTTGGTGTAAGCAAAAAACAAGCTTAAAATATGCGTGAAGAAGAATAACAAAAGAGCATTGCATATGCAATGCTCTTACCATTTTTAGAACCATCTTATGCACAGATTAAACACGAACAGCAAAGAGTTGTTATGGACAAAACACATCGAGGGTTATTGTTGTCTTAACTTTTGCTCTTCTTTTAAAAGCATATTACACCACTTAATTTTCTGCTCGTAATAGGCACTACGATTATCGCTTTCATCCAAATTTTCGAGCGCATCAAGTGCTTTTTGTCGGGTTTCATTAACCACATCGGGATCAATATCATTTGCAAGACGAGCATGATCGGCAAGAATAATAACGCCATCAGGTGCAATTTCGGCATAACCACCCGACACAACAACGTTATCGGTACCGCCACCATCTTCGTCAAGATGATGCAGGCGCACAACGCCATCGCCCAACGAACAAATCTCATGCGCATGACCAGGCCACACGCCAAGCTCACCATTTTGTGTAACCAAAATGAGACTTTTGACGAGACCTTCATATATTAGTTTGTCAGGTCGAACAAATTGGCATGTTAACTCGGCCATTGCTATTGTATCTCCCGATTCTTGTACCAAACCCAAATTAATGCGTGCTATCTTTCATAGCTTCTGCGCGGCTACGTACATCTTCGATGGTTCCCGCATAACGAAATGCTTGCTCGGGCAAGTCGTCACATTCACCATCAATAATTGCAGCAAATGAACGAACCGTATCCTTTACCGACACATATTGTCCAGGATTGCCAGTAAACTTCTCTGCAACATGGAACGATTGCGACAGGAACTGCTGAATTTTACGAGCGCGTGCAACAACAAGCTGCTGCTCTTCGGACAACTCGTCCATACCCAAAATTGCAATAATATCTTGCAGATCTGAATACTGCTGCAAGATCTCTTGCACGGCCATAGCAACACGGTAGTGTTCCTCACCAACAATGGATGGATCAAGTGCCGAAGACGAGCTGGCAAGTGGATCGACTGCTGGATAAATACCAAGTTCGGTAATGGAACGTGACAAAACGGTTGTAGCATCGAGGTGCGTAAACGTTGTTGCAGGTGCAGGGTCGGTTAAGTCGTCAGCAGGAACATATACAGCCTGTACCGATGTAATGGAACCTTCTTTTGTTGAGGTAATACGCTCTTGAAGGTCTCCCATCTCGGTAGCAAGCGTAGGCTGATAACCTACCGCAGAAGGCATACGCCCTAACAATGCAGAAACTTCTGATCCAGCTTGAGAAAAGCGGAAGATATTATCAATAAAGAGCAGAACGTCTTGACCCTGATCGCGGAAATATTCTGCAGTTGTAAGGCCTGCAAGACCAACACGTAAACGAGCTCCAGGTGGCTCATTCATCTGTCCATAAACCAAACAGGTTTTATTAATAACGCCTGATTCAGTCATTTCTAGATAGAGGTCGGTACCCTCGCGAGTACGTTCGCCAACACCAGTAAATACCGATGTACCACCATGCTCTTGAGCAAGGTTATTAATTAATTCCTGAATTAAAACGGTTTTACCAACACCAGCACCACCAAACAAGCCGGTTTTTCCACCACGAACATAAGGCTCAAGTAAGTCAATGGACTTAATGCCCGTTTCAAAAATTTCGGTTTGAGTAGTTAACTCATCAAATGCAGGCGCTGGATGATGAATAGGATAATAGTCAACGTCGGAAGGAATGCCCTTACCGTCAACAGGCTCGCCCATAACGTTCCATACACGACCCAATGTAGACTTACCCACAGGCATCATCATAGGATGACCTGTATCGTGTACTTTAAGACCACGTTGTAAGCCGTCGGTAGACGACATGGCAACCGTGCGCACTACGCCTCCAGGAAGCTGCGATTCCACTTCCAAAATGGTTTTGACACGACCTTGTGGCGTTTGGGCGTCAACTTTAAGTGCTGTATAAATGTTAGGGAGCTCTTTTGAGAACTTAACATCTACAACAGGCCCTACAATACGAACAATAACACCTTCACCAACACTGCGGTTATGCTGATTACGCGCAGCGTTCTCTAAAAGCGTATGTTCATCATTCATAACTTGTTCCATTAGTTGTCCTCCAATGCGGAAGCACCACCGATAATTTCATTGAGCTCAGTTGTAATCGCTCCTTGGCGCTCACGATTATACGTGCGTGACAAGCTGTTAAGCATATCTTGAGCACTATCTGTAGCCGATTGCATAGCTCGACGTCTGGCACCGTGTTCGGCAGCAGCGCTATCAAGCAATGCATGAAAGATAACCGTTTTAAGATATGCCGGCATCAAATCATGAAGTACAACTTGTGCTGACGGCTCAAAATCATACATGGTATACGCCTGCGGCTTTACGGTAGACACAGCCTTTTCGACACGAGGGTTATTAGGCATGCGCAAGCGTTCACGGCTTACTGGCAAAAGCTCCTCATACACAGGTACCTGGTCTACACGGTTTTTAGCATGCCAATACATAAGCATAACACGATCTATGCTTTGCTCTGTATAGCCATTCATAACAAACGAGGCAATACGATCGGCCTCATCGCTTGTTGGCTCGGACGAAATTCCTACAAAGGAAACATCGGGCTTAACACCGCGAAACGTGAAATACTCGGTTGGCTTTCTACCGCACGTAATAAGTGACGTACCAACACCTTTTGCATGGAGCGCCTTCATACGATGCTCAACTTCATGTTGAAGCTGTAAATTGAAACCTCCAGCCAAACCGCGATCAGATGCTATAAGAATAAAAAGAACGTTCTTTTCTTCTTCATGAGTAGCCAACAGCGGCTGCGATGTATCAAAATGAGCGCATGCAACATGAGATAACATATTAGTAATAGCATCCTTATACGCAGCAGCAGCCTCGGCATTTGCAAGCGCATGCTGAATACGCGCCGTTGAAATCATCGACATCGTGCGTGTAATCTGCATGGTCGACGTAATCGAATTCATACGTCTTTGTAACTCACGAAGATTTGCCATAAGACGCTACTCCTGCTCTGCGCTTTGCTCGGCTTCTTCGGCTTGAGCTGTATATTCTGCCTGCTCCATAACGTCTACTGAAACCTCTTTATTTGGATGCTTAAGCATAAACTGTGCTTTAAACTCTTTGAGCGCTGCTTTAATCTGTGCTGCAAGCGCATCGTCGATCTTTTGCACAACAACTTTTTGACGAATATCGTCATGCTCAAGCTTCATAAACTTTGCCAGCTCGTCTCTAAAGAGTGGAACATGAGCAAGGTCAATATCATCGAGGAAATCTTCCTTAGCGGCATAAATGGTAAGAACTTGATCTGCTACCTCAAGTGCATGATAACGAGGCTGTTTAAGCATTTCGGTCATGTGCGCACCATGAGTAAGCTGATACTGTGTGGTAGCGTCCAAATCGGAACCAAACTGCGAGAATGCCTGCTTTTCACGATAACTTGCCAAATCAAGACGAAGCGTACCTGCAACTTGCTTCATAGACTTAATCTGCGCAGCTCCACCTACACGAGATACAGAAATTCCAACATCTACAGCAGGACGTTGTCCCTGGAAGAAGAGGTTAGACTGCAAATAAATCTGACCATCGGTAATAGAAATAACGTTGGTTGGAATATAAGCCGAAACGTCGCCCTCTTGAGTCTCGATAATAGGAAGTGCCGTAAGCGAACCTGCACCACGTGCATCGCTGAGCTTGCACGCACGCTCAAGCAAACGAGAGTGAAGATAGAAAATATCACCAGGATATGCCTCACGTCCAGGTGGACGATGCAATGTTAACGACATTTGTCTATATGCAACAGCTTGCTTTGACAGGTCGTCATACACAACAAGCACATGACCACCAGGGTGGTTTTCATCTGCAGGATTACCATTGATATCGTTATACATGAAGTATTCACCGATAGCAGCTCCCGACATAGGCGCAATATATTGCAAAGGAGCCGAATCGGCTGCAGTTGCAGCTACGATAATTGTTTTATCAAGAACACCTTTTTGATGAAGCGTCTCACGAATAGAAGCAACAGTTGATGCTTTTTGGCCAATAGCAACATAAATGCAAATCATATCGGTGTTGAGCTGGTTAACAATTGCATCAATAGCGATGGCTGTTTTACCTGTTTTTCTATCACCAATGATAAGCTCACGTTGGCCTCGGCCAATTGGAACCATAGCATCAATTGCCAAAAGACCCGTTTGCACTGGTTCACAAACAGGCTGGCGTTCCATAATCCCTGGTGCTTTAAATTCAATAGGACGTTCATGCGTAGTTGGAATTGCGCCCAAACCATCAATAGGAACACCAAGCGGGTTAACCACGCGGCCAAGCATAGCGCGGCCAACGGGAATAGACATAACGTGTCCTGTCGTACGACACTCGTCACCTTCACGAATTGAGTTAACGTCGCCAAATAAAACGGCTCCAATTTCGTCTTCGTCTAGGTTTTGCGCAAGACCGTACACGCTTTTGCCCGAGGATGAGCTTGTAAACTGCAACAGTTCGCCTGCCATGGCTGCTTTAAGACCCGAGATATGGGCAATACCATCGCCGACCTCGGTAACAACTGATGCTTGTTGGCGATCTACGGTTGCATTAATTTGTGAGAGCTGACGACGAAGCCCGTCAATTATAAGGTCTGAACTTATTTTGTCAGTCATTACATCTCACTTCCCGTGTACGTTTGAGAAAGTTTCTTTCTAATAGTTGCAAGCTGAGAGCGAACAGACGCATCATAGCGATTGCCCTTTACCTCAACGATAAGACCACCGATAATGGATTTATCAACACGTTCTACGAGGAAAACAGGGGCTTTTACAAGCTTGGACATATAGTCACAAACCTTGTTGCGAAGTTCGTCATCCAAAGCAACAGCAGTGATAACCGTAACAAAAACCGTATTGTCATGCGTATCCAAAATATGCTTATACACGTTTTGGACATTGGTTACCAAACCAAGATCGTCTGCATCGTACATTGCACGAATAGTTTCAAAAACCTCCGAAGAAAACTTAGCGGCGTGTTTCCACTGCACCAGGTCATCATTTACGCGACCCTCCTTTTGTGCAGCATCCATCAATGCACGCGCGTATTCCTCAGATTTGCGCTCGTCGCTATGCTTGCTCTTCGTCATGTTTTGCACCTACCTCATGGAGGTAATGTTCTGCAAGATCTCGTTGCTGTGCTTCACTTAAACTGTTTCCAATAATTTTGCCTGCAATTTCTACCGACAAATCAACAACAAAGCCAGAAAGCTCAATCATTGCCTTATGACGCTCTGTGGTAATTGCATCACGTGCTTTTTCGATAAGACCCGAAGCATTACGCTGCGCATCAGCAAGAATGTGCTCGCGTTCTTGTTCGGCTTCACGCTTTGCCGTTGCAATAATTTCGGCAGCTTTAATTTGTGCATCGCCGATTGTTTTAGCGCTTTCTTTACGATCTTGCTCTGCTTTAAGCTTTGCCTGTTCGGCGCTATCAAGATCGCCTTTAATTTTTAGCTCGCGCTTTTCCATCATTTTTACGATAGAGGGCCACGCAAAACGAGCCATAATAAACCAAATGACTAAGAAAGCTGCAAGTGCCGGCAAAAATTCTGCAGGCTTAGGCAGAAGGATATCCGCTCCACCAGGTGTGGTTGCAAGCGCAGAAGTTGCGCCGCACACCGAAGCTCCAAGCATCATCGAAACAGTGGCACCTGCAGTTTTGGTAATCAACGAGTGATTGTATAATTTCATGCCTTTACCTGACATTCTTGGTACATCCTTATTTAACAATAAGAGTTACAACAAAGCCGATCAGTGCCAATGCTTCAATAAATGCAGACGCAAGAATGAAGGTGGTAAACAGACGACCCTGTACTTCTGGTTGGCGAGCCATAGATTTCATTGCACTTGATGCTGCCAAACCGATTCCTCCTGCAGCTGCCAAAACACATACTGCATATCCGAAAATACCCACAGTTCCTCCTTTTTCATTCGTTCTTTTATGAACGAGTCCACATCAATCGGCGCGTACAACAAAGCGCGCCAATATGTAATGCCCGACTAATGCTCGGATTCTACCAATTGAATATAGACGGTAGAAAGCAGCGTAAATACATATGCTTGAATTACTGCAACAAGTATTTCAACCATATATATAGCTAACAATACTCCAACCCAAAAAATTGATGTTGAAGCGTTTGCCATTGTTTGAACGGTAACATCTTGCAGCATGGGCTCAACAAACAGCGCAGCAAGCACTGCAAACGTACCCATAACAACGTGTCCTGCAAACATATTACAAAATAAACGAACAGCCAAGGTAATAAGACGTAAAAACGTAGAGAAAGCTTCGATTATGCCTAAAAGCAGCTGTAAAGGAAGCGCAACTCCTTCGGGAGCTAGGCTTTTGATGTAACCCCATACTCCTTTAAGTTTACAACCAACTACAACAAAATAGCAAAACGAGCAGGTTGCAACAGCAATGGTTACACCCATAGTCCCCGTTCCAGGTTTACAACCAGGAATAAGTCCCATCAGGTTATTAAATAAGACAAAGAAAAAAACTGTTGCAAGAAAAGGAAAGTGTTTTTTCCACGTTGCGCCTAGCACACTTTTGCACATGTCATTTCTAACAAAGTCAATAGCGAGCTCAACAAGATTTACAAACCAACCGTGAGGAACAAAACTCTCCGCTTGACGTTTTTTAAACTGAAATATAACAACAACATAGACGATGATTGCAACAAACATCCAAAAAATGTACTGCGTCATACCCCATGAACTTGAACCAAAAACCGTCTGAGCCATAAAACTGTTAATAAGCTCATCCATAGCTTCCGATAAGTTAGACAGCGGATTCATTGTTCACCCCTTTTCCTTTTACCTGCGTATGCTTAAACCTACAGCATACATACATTGTCTCAATAAACCAACATACTACAAAGCCACATACAAGTGCGACACCAAAATAAAACGCCGATGCCAATTCGTATATGTACACAATAATCATGCTTATAACAAGCACTACGAATGAAACTATAGTACTACCAAAAGCCCATGCGCTTCGCGTTTTTACATCACGCGTAGACCGATAACATATTTCAACCACGATAAGGGACGAAAGAGTAACCACAACCGACCATATAAAGCCCACTAAAATTGTTGTAAACTCATCCATATTTGGTCTTTCCCTTATGCAATACTTAGGCGTAATATACATTAGTATACAGCCGCGCAAAGCACAAATACATACGGTAACAACCAATTCCTTAACCAAGTTTAGAAAGTCTAGTCTTATCTTTTAAGCTTGTCCATTACCTGAAAGCATTATCACGCATTTGATACAAAATGTGCACATATACACGTATACCTATAATGACATATGCATTATAGGTATACTTAAAATGCTAATCATTTGATCAAAATGAACAGGTAAAGTGCACAAACGAGTGTATGGTTGCATCAAAACACAACACGATAGATGCTCTCAAAACAATATACAACTTGCGCTGTGCTCTTTTATTTAGTTCCGTAAATACGATCGCCCGCATCACCTAAGCCAGGAAGAATATAGGCATGTTCATTAAGCTGACGATCAAGAGCGCACGTAAACAGGCGGACATCCTTATCAAAGTCAAGCGTTGCTTTAACGCCCTCGGGTGCAGACACCAAGGTGAGCGCGCGAATATCTTTTACACCTGCCTCGCGCAGAAAATGAATAGCGGCGGTAAGAGAACCTCCAGTTGCAAGCATAGGATCGACCACTAAGCAGGTACGGTTTTCGATATCCTCGGGGAACTTGCAATAATACTGATGAGGTTCATGGGTATCGGGGTCTCTATACATACCAACATGCCCAACGCGCGCAGACGGAGTAAGTTGCAAAATACCATCGACCATGCCCAAACCAGCACGTAAAATTGGAATAATGGCAACTTTTTTGCCCGAAATCTTTTTACAGTGAGCAACTTCTAATGGAGTTTTAACGTCGACGTCTTCCAAAGGAAAATCACGCATGGCTTCATAGCCCTCAAAAATAGCAAGCTCACTTACCAGCTCGCGAAATTGTTTGGTTGACGTATTTTCATCGCGAAGAAGATGCAATTTATGCTGTACAAGTGGATGATCAATAATCGTAAAACGTTTGCTGTCAAATTCCATGATACGTCCTTTCTGACGTGCTCTGTGCAAGTGGAAACAAACTTCCACCTGTTATGATAACCAACTATCAAGCGCGTAGGCTGGCTTTGCAAACCTTGAGTTACGCGCACACACCGCAAAATGCATCGTCATCTTCGCGCATAATTTTATCAACACGGCCAGCATGACGGCCACCTGCAAACTCGGTGGTAAGAAACTCTTTAACAATATCGCGATTTATTTCGTACGGGGTAAAACGACCCGATATGCAAACAACATTTCCGTTGTTGTGCTCGCGGAACAAATGGGCAAAATGAGGCGTTTGAATGCAGCTTGCACGAACGCCTTTAACTTTATCTGCAGTTATAGCCATTCCAATACCAGTGCCACATATTAAAATACCTCGATCTGCTTTTCCTTGTGCAACATAACGTGCAACTTTATCAGCAAAATCGGGGTAATCACAACGAGTGTCTGTTGTAGGGCCTAAATCAATAACTTCGTAGCCAAGCGATGTAAGCCATTCAACAAGCGCGGGTTTTTGCTCGAAACCAGCATGATCTGAACCGATGGCAACTTTCATGATGCAGCCTTTCTATAAGTATGTACAATTTTTCTACGCTTATAGCGTACCACTATGCTTAGGCGTTAAGTGCCTCCATAATATCATGAGGATCAATTGCACCAATTCTTAAAATTTTAGGAGTTGCTTGTGTGCAATCAACAATAGTTGAAGCAACTGCCAAAGGCGCAGATCCTGCATCAAGCACCAAATCAACCTCATCTATCAGACGGTCTTCAAGCGTTGCTCCCGAAATAGCTGCATCAGCACCGTGTGTATTTGCGCTGGTAATAGCCAACGGACATGACAGCTTACGTGCAAGCGCGCGAACAACATTGGAGTTTGGCAAACGCAGAGCAATAGTTTTATTATCCGCGTGAACGTATTCTTGAGGAACGTCATCACATGCTTTTACCACCAAGGTCAAAGCGCCAGGCCAAAACGTATGCGCCAACTTTTGTGCCCATGCAGGGACATCTACTGCATAGCGCATAAGGTCGGACTCATCTCCTATAAGCCAGGGAAGCGTTTGTCGAAGATCTCGATGTTTAATTTCAAAAGTTCTCTTATGTGCCGTGTTATGAGGCAAAGCAACACAACCTATACCATACACAGAATCGGTGGGGGTAATAATGACACCTTCGTGTGCAAGAACATCGGCCGCCTTATCAATAATCTGTGGATCGGGATTATTCTGGTCAACCTTTACAATCTTGTTTTCACGTTGGGCTTTTAACTGGTGTTCCTGCGTGGTCATAGCTCCAAAATCTCCCTTTAACCGAGCAACCAAAAAACGCTTGCGATGTGTAAGGTCGCGCTCAATATAAACTTTTTGCCAAACGCCTGAAGCAACACAGAGTGCCTGCGCCTTATCAACATTATCTTCAAAAAGCTCAACACATAACATACCACCAGGGCGCAGCATATGTGGCGCCGTTTCCAAAATTTTTTGAAAGATATCAAGACCGTCTTTGCCCCCATCTAAAGCAAGATGAGGCTCAAACAGAGAAACTTCAGGTGGTAAAGTTTTCACCACCGAGGTTGGAACATAGGGAGGATTGGAAATAAGCAAGTCAAATTGGCCATAATAAGAAGGGTCAACGCCTTGCGCAATGCTACAAGAAACAAACGTTACGCGATGCTCCAAATGAAGCGCCTTGCAATTACGTTGAGCTAACTCTAAGGCATCTTCAGAAACATCGGTAGCAAGAACCGTACAGCTGTCCACCTCGGACGCAAGCGATAAAGCAATACAGCCACTTCCTGTTCCTATTTCTAGTGCGCGAGGCTGACGATGATATTCATGAGCCTCTTTAAGTGCAGCGATTCCAATATCTACCAAAACTTCTGTTTCGGGACGAGGAATCAAAACACCAGGCTTGCATTGCATAATAATATGTCTGAACGGCATCTCTCCCGTAATATACTGAAGAGGTTTTCCCTGAGAGCGCTCTTCTACACGCTTGTGCATAGCGCTCAGTTGGTTTGCATCTAACACTTGATCATAGTGTAAATAGAGCTCAACGCGAGAAAACCCCATAACAGAACTTAACAGTATTTCTGCTGATAAACGAGGATGTTCATCATGCTTTTTGGTTAAGTAGGCTGTTGTCCACAAAAGAATTGATTTGATAGTCCAGACAGTTTGATTCATACGTTTATTTACACGGCTTTTGCAAGTTTTTCGGCACGCTCGGCTGCAGCAAGGGCTTCGATGATAGAAATAAGCGTATCTCCAAGCAGAACACCGTTATACGTTGCATTAAAACCAATACGATGATCGGTTACACGATCTTGCGGCTGATTGTACGTTCTGATTTTCTCGGAACGATTGCCATGTCCAATTTGTGAAAGACGCGCAGCGCCCTGCTCTTCTTGCTGTTTTTCGAGCTCCATCTCATACAGGCGAGCACGTAACATTTGCATACAAACTTCTCGGTTTTGAATTTGAGAACGCTGATCTTGCGACTGTACAACCGTATTTGTTGGTAGGTGCGTTATACGAACAGCAGAATACGTAGTATTGACACACTGACCACCAGGGCCTGACGCGCAATAGGTGTCTATGCGTAAATCGGTGGGATCAATTTGAATATCAATTTCG
Organism: Fannyhessea sp. C0108B2; assembly: GCF_056583915.1. NCBI lineage: Bacteria > Bacillati > Actinomycetota > Coriobacteriia > Coriobacteriales > Atopobiaceae > Fannyhessea > Fannyhessea sp. C0108B2. The sequence continues at coordinate 16,027 of NZ_JBWPJQ010000005.1, forward strand.
TCGGCTTCAGGTAAAACGGCAACCGTTGCGGTTGAAGTTTGGATTCTACCTTGGCTTTCGGTTTTTGGAACGCGCTGAACACGATGTACACCTGACTCGTATTTCATAACAGAATATACTTTTTCGCCCAGCATTTTAAATTCAATGGTCTTAAAGCCGCCCACTTCTGAAGGGCTCGACGAGAGAATCTCAACTTTCCAATTTTTACTTTCAGCAAAGCGCTCGTACATTTTGTACAGATCACCAGCAAAAATAGCTGCCTCATCTCCGCCAACACCTGCGCGAATTTCTACGATAGTATCTTTTTCATCGTTGGGATCGCCCGGAATAAGCATGATCTTAATTTCGTCTTCAAGCGCTGGAAGCTTCTCTTCGTTTGCAGCAATATCTTCCTGCAACATTTCTCGCTCGTCTGCATCGGCATCGTGAAGCATTTCTTTAGCTGCTTCAATGTCATCAAGTGCTTGAAGATATTCGCGTGCACGCGCAACAAGATCGCCTTGGCGTGCGTGCTCTTTTGCTATACGAGCATATTCTTTTGGATCGGCAACAATTGCAGGATCGATCATTTTCTTTTCAAGCTCGGCATAAGCGGCAATGAGCTTTTCAAGTTTGTCACGCATATGAGCTCCTCAAAGCTGTAACGAAGAACATAAAGTTAGGTACAAAAGTAGGTACAAACTACTATATGCCCAATAACAGATGGATGCTTGCAATATCTACAAGTTCACTAAGAAAATTTCTCTGAAAAAAGAGCACCTTCTTATTCAGATAGGTGCTCCTGATACCGGCATATGTAAGTTCGGTAGGTTAACAGAGCGCAAAACTGCTGTTATTCAGCATCCTTTGCTGCGTCTTCTGTTTTATCGGCAGCTTGCTCAACTGCATCTTGAGCAGCAGCGGCGTCTGCCTGTTGCTTTGCAGCTTCTTTAGCTGCTTTAGCTGCAGCACGCTTTTCAAACTCAGCAGCACGCTTTGCTTTTTTAGCAGCTTTTTCTTCGGCAGCAGCTTTTTGAGCAGCAGCTTCTTCTGCAGCTTTAGCAGCTTTTGCCTCTTTAGCTTCTTGAGCAGCCTTAAGTTGAGCTGCAGCAGCTCCACCGAATTTGTTAGAGAAGCGCTGAACACGTCCACCGGTGTCAACGAGCTTTTGTTGACCGGTATAGAACGGGTGGCACTTATCGCATAAATCGATAGTAAGCTCAGATTTAGTAGAGTGTGTTTGCCATGTATTACCGCACGTGCAGCGTACCGTGCACTCTACATAATTTGGATGAATACCTTGCTTCATGACAGGACTCCTTCTTGTTTGCCTGGTTTCCGATCAGGCTTGGATGTCATCTTCATCTGCTTGAGCACATGAAGATAAAAAGCCTTATCAGTTTAGCAGAGTTTTGTATATTTGTCGCCAAAATTAATTTTTAGTGCGGGCGGCTTGCTAAATCACATAGTTTCACCACGTTTAGGTGCGCGTGGTGGTGCGAGAGGTACGACGCTCATACCGATACCCCGCATGAGGTTTCTAAAGATAGCCTCACATGGTAAAATGAGCTCGATTTTAGACAGTAGATCCTCTTACTGCAAATCATGAGTGTACGCGCATATAACGTGCGCAAGTTTTATTACAACACGATGTGTCACATAAAGGAGTTCACATGAACGTTGTCAGCACAATTTGCGAAGTAAGAAAGATAATTGCTCAACAAAAAGCACAAGGCAAAACAATTGCACTTGTTCCTACCATGGGTTTTCTCCACGAAGGCCATGAGAGTCTTATAAAACGCGCCTCAGCTGAAAATGATTTTGTAGTTGTATCAGATTTTGTAAATCCCACACAATTTGGTGTGGGTGAGGATCTTGAAAGTTACCCGCGTGATCTAGCGCGCGACTGCGCCTGCTGCGAACGCGCGGGCGCAAGCCTTTTATTTAATCCAAAGCCAGAAGAAATGTATCTTCCTCACGCATGCTCGTATGTGAGTGTTGAGGGGCTTACGCAGGAATTATGTGGCCTTTCACGCCCCATTCATTTTAGAGGCGTATGTACGATAGTTTCAAAACTTTTTAACATCGTCCAACCAAATCGTGCGTATTTTGGACAAAAAGATGCACAACAGTTATCTGTTATTAAGCGTATGGTCAAAGATCTTAATTTTGATATAAAAATTATTGGATGCCCTATTATTCGCGAGGCAGATGGCCTAGCAAAAAGTTCGCGCAATACGTATCTTTCTCCAGATGAACGCAAGGCTGCACTTTGCCTGTCAAAAGCTATTTTTGCAGGTCAAGATATGGCACAGCGAGGAATTCGTAATGCGCAAGAAATTGTGGGCGCTATGCGAAACATAATTGAAGCCGAGCCACTTGCACGTATTGATTACGTTAAAATGGTTGATTTTGACACGATTACCAAAATTACGGAAATTGAACAAGACAAAACAGCTTTATGCGCGATTGCAGTATACATAGGGAAAACTCGTCTTATTGATAACTTTATCTTTCGGGCAAGCGATAACTAATACTCAACGCACAAAGTGCTACCTATAAGGACTTACCTACATAAGATGTTGCTGTTTTAATGCTTGTATAAAATTATGAGCACGTCCCTTAGAGAAAGAACTTGTCCCATGCTGCTTGCAATTGATGTTGGAAATACACAAACAAATCTTGGTCTGTTTAATGAACAAGGAACGCTTATTCATCTATGGCGTATGGCTACAACATCGAGTAATACCCCCGATGAGCTCCAAATGCATTTGGATGGGTTTTTTCGTATGTCAAACGTAGACCTAGGCCACATATGCCATGTTGCAATCGCAAGCGTGGTACCTTTACTTACGCAACAATGGTCACATGCGATGAAACGCATCTCTCAAAGCGCTGATGTCTACGTTATTGATGCAACACAAGACTGTGGTATACCAATCTGTGTTCCTCATCCCCATGAGGTAGGTGCCGATCGCGTTGCTAATGCGGTAAGCGCGTATAACACGTATGGACCCTCGTCTATTGTTGTCGACTTTGGGACTGCTACTAATATTGATATTGTTGATAAACGGGGAAGATTTTGCGGTGGCGTTATTATGCCTGGACTTTTGCTTTCGGCGCATGCCCTGTTTGCACGTGCTGCAAAATTATCAAGCGTGCCGTTAGTGGTGCCGTCGGCAACCATAGGAACTACTACCGAAACCAATATACAATCAGGAATTATTATTGGTGCTGCAGCACAGGTTGAAGGTATGGTAAGTAGAATAAAAGCTGAGCTTGGCGAGCCAAATGCCCATGTAATAGCTACGGGAGGCTGCGCAAACATGGTGGCTGGAGCAACCACCTTATTTGAAAGCGTTGACCTGGATCTCACCGTTCGCGGTATCTACCAAATTAGGACATGGCACGCAAAACATAGTGAGCATACAAGATAACACGTACACCATAATGCATGCACGATAATGCACTTCGCCCAACACAAAGACACATTATCGTGCATGAAAATACGTGCTAAACCTAGAGCAACTCACCATAATGGTGAATATACAGTTTTTTGCAGAGTGTTGTGAGTACCATGTACAACAAGACACATATCGCTAAATATGCAAAGAAGATCAAAGGTAGAGGACACAATCCCAACACAGATCCCAATGGCGAAAACGGTATCAGCGTTAGAAGAGCAATAGCGCACGAAGTACACAAAGTAAGTTGCCACGATGCATTACTTTGAATAAACGGTATCTTTGACGTACGAATCATATGAATAACCAGCGTCTGGCTCCACATAGACTCAACAAACCAGCCCGTTTGAAAAAGCATGCAATATGCAGCTCTTACATGTGCAAGTTGCGCGCCGCTATATACGCTTGGTAAATCCCACCATACAACACCGCCTGATACGCAAAGCGGGCATATCACTAAAAACATAACGGCAAACGTAAGCACATCAAAGATTGAGCTTATAGGTCCAAAACAGATCATGAATTTACCGATGGATGACGCATTCCACGCACGTGGGCGCTCGATCATCTCGCGATCTACCCCATCCCAAGGAATAGCTGTGCAGGAAAGATCATAAATAAGATTCAGCAAAATAAGCTGGATACTTTGCATAGGCAAAAACGGAAGCATTGCAGAAGAAATAAGTACCGAAAGCACATTACCAAAGTTAGAAGATGCTGTCATCTTTATATATTTCACCATATTGGCAAACGTTTTTCTACCGCCAATAATACCTTGCTCTAAAACGCCTAGATCCTTTTGTAGCAGAATGATATCAGCCGACTCTTTTGCCACGTCAACCGCACTATCAACCGATATTCCAATATCGGCTTGTTTCATAGCAGCTGCATCGTTAATGCCATCACCCATATACCCAACGGTGTGACCACATTCGCGCAAAACACGCACGATACGAGCCTTTTGTTCGGGCGTAAGCTTTGCAAAAACAGTAGTTGTTTGTGCGCGTTCACAAAGCTGTGTATCGCTTAAATCTTCAATATCGCTGCCTTCAAGAATGGAGCTCACTTCCAAACCTACGGCTTTGCAAATAGTACGCGTAACCTGCGTGTTGTCCCCCGTCAAAATCTTGGTGGTTACACCATGGCTACGAAGAGCTGCCAATGTAGAGGCAACGCTTTCTTTTGGTGGATCAAGAAATGCAAGGATTCCTAAAAAGCACATCGAACATTCGTCACTAACGTTAAACGCGCCAACAGGTGATGGATTGTCTTTTACCGCAAGCGCAAGGACTCTAAATCCGCGGTCATTAAGGCAAGATACCATGTGTAAAATCTTTGTTTTTACCTCAGCAGTAAGGTCTTTCACGGCGTCTTCGTCTCTCACCTGCGTACAAATTGAAAGCATTTCTTCAACAGCACCTTTAGTAACCATCACCGTAGTGCCTTCGGAGCCCCTTACAACAACAGATAAGCGACGACGCTTAAAGTCAAACGGTATCTCATCAAGCTTGGTATACGCTTCTGAAAGATCCTCAAGCTCTTTATCAGCGGATTCCACTTCTTCAGTTTTCTTAATAATGGCTGCATCCATAAGATTTTTGTATCCCGTTTGGAAATAGCTATTAAGATATGCACTTCTTAATACGTGTAAGTCATCTTTGCCGTGAATGTTCAAATGATATTCAAGTACCACGTCGTTTTGAGTAAGCGTGCCTGTTTTATCGGTGCAAAGAATATCCATAGCACCAAAATTTTGAATAGAATTGAGATTCTTTACAATGGTCTGCTTTTTGCTCATTAAAACGGCGCCTTTGGCTAAGCACGTGGTAACAATCATGGGAAGCATTTCTGGTGTTAAACCTACCGCCACCGAAATTGCAAACAGCGATGCTGCCACCCAATCGCCTTTAGTAAAGCCATTGATCATCAATACAATAGGCACCATAACCAGCATAAATCTAATGAGAACCCAGCTTACCGCGTTAACGCCTTTTGCAAAGCTTGTTTGGGGATCTTTTTCATCCAACGCACGAGTCATGCTTCCAAAAAGCGTATGAATGCCGGTAGACACCACAATTGCCCAACCGCTTCCAGATATAACATTTGTCCCCATAAAAGCAATATTGACGTAATCGGTTACACTCGCTTGGCGCGCTTGTGTTGCGGCAATTTTTTCTGCAGGTTCGCTTTCACCCGTTAAAGATGCCTGATTAACAAACAAATCGTGAGTTTCGATGAGGCGAACATCTGCAGGTACCATATCACCCGTGCTTAAATAGATAAGATCTCCTACAACTAATTCGTCCAAAGGTATTTCACGCGCAGCAGTCTCGCGATGCACAGGCTGCTCGTTTGTGGGCTGGTCTGTATCGTCTTTACGAAGAACAGAACAGGTAGTTTTAATCATCACCATAAGCTGATGAACGGCATTATTACTCTTAAGCTCTTGAATAAAGCGCAGCAATCCCGAAATGGTTACCATAACAACAATAATGACAACTGTTGTGTAGCTGCAATCATCGGGTGTTTGACCAAACATTGAAAGCAACGGGAACACAACATCGTTAAGCCCAGATATAATTGCCAGCACACATAATATAGCGGTAAAGGGATTGATAAACGCTTCTATAAGTTGATGAATTGGGCTTTTTTCGCGCTTATGCGTAATGTAATTGGTACCGTAACGCGCACGATGATTGATGACCTCACGCGCAGTCAAACCTTCTTGCGAGCTTTGTACATAGCTCAGCACCGCAGTTTTACTGTGCGTAGCCGCAAATGTAAGACGCTCTTCGTGCGAAACGTCTACCGTATTTTTCTGAGATGAACCACTACCATCAAAACGCTTACGTTTTGAAATAATTGCATGAGTATCTTGAGATGAAAATGTTTGAGATGACGATAAGGTCTTACGCGTATTAATGCGTTTGACAGTGCTCCAGATGTTCTTCATAAGCATCAACTCCTGTGTCACATGTATATGTGACCATCAGGCAAAGATGAGATATATGCACTTCTTTGCAACTATTTATACGTCTACTTCGACCGCAAGAGCAACTATGACTTTTGCTCGTACTGTGACCTGTACTGTTTGCGTCCATACATCCCACCTCCTTATAGTTGATGTACAAATTAAGTCTGTTCATACGCGCGCCGCCCACCAAGGCTCGCGCGGTGCGCCATAAGACTTATAAAGCGCAAAACAAACTCACGCTCGTTATACCTTACTTAAAAATAATTTGCAAGATTAAATTCTAAAATTTATAAAACTGCGTGCAATGACGCTTGCTCGGGGGCTAAGGTGAGCTCGGTTGCATCGTTAAGCGTTACTACAGCTCTACCCCATACGTCTACTCCAGCAAGGGTAGCTGTATATGGAGCACTTCCGTCTTTGGGATGAACTGCAATTTGTTGGCCCATATGATCAACATGATCAAAATATTCCGACGCTACAAAAGCAAGCGGACCTGCAACAGCTGGTGTCTTTGAAAGCGCGTGCTGCCATGCGGTAATACGATCCATAAGGCAAGATTGCAAAATGGTGTCAAAATCAACAGGAAGCGCCTGAACAGTGGGCGTATCACCTTGGCAAATAATATCGAGATCAACAAACACGCCACCTTCATCACATCCGCCGTGATGTACAATATCAAAGGTTAAGCGCTCGTAATATAATTCAACTTCAACACGATATGGCCAACAAATATGTGCTTGAGGATTAAGCGTGTGAGCACATGCGTCGTATATTCCTAACGAGCAGATCCAAGGCAATCCACTTATAAGATGTTGTGGAACCTGTGGTCGTATACGTACGTGCGCAATACAAAACGGCTCATGAGAAGGCCTGTCTTTAGTGTTATCCCAGCTCATACTACTCCCAATCAACGGTGCCCAAGTCTGCTATAACATGGCCAACTCTTTGTTCGGGGGGAAGAACTTCAATTCCTGCGTGAGACAGAAAACGTACTGGATCGTGCATTAAATCTTCCATGGGTACAAGCACAAAATCACGCTCGGCAAGGCGAGGATGAGGCAAAGTGAGCTTTTGCCCTGCGTGCGTTTCGCCTTCAACATAGCACAAATCGCAATCAATCGTACGCGGCTGTGGCGTGCGCGACTTGAGTGAACGTGTGCGTTTAAGTTCTTTTTCAATTGCCATAAGCTCATCAAGCAAGCAAAGCGGTGCAAGCTCGGTGCGCGCTTCAACCACCGCGTTTGCAACTTTTGTTGCAATGCCATATGCTGGCTCGGTTTCGTAGACATGGCTTACCTGCACAACGCCTGTAAGTGGAATCTCGTTGATCCGTTTTACCGCCATGGCAAGATTTGCCATATAATCGCCCGTATTGGAACCAAGCGCAATAAATGCCTGACGCGCATCGGCTTGCGCACAAGACCAATAACCGTTGATAACTTCTGCTGCCATTTTAACGTTGTGGACGCGCACGATTCGAGAACCTGCGGCAATTGCGGCAATGCATATACCCATCGTTGCACTATCGCGACGATTAGCAACTGCCACCGAAGATACTGCTCCTACAAATCTTTTACGAGAAACAGCAGTTAAAACAGGATACCCCATAGAAACAAGCTTGTGCATAGCGCGCTGGATAACTACGTTTTCGTTGGCGTCTTTATCAAAGCCTGGTCCTGGATCTATACAAATTCTGCTGTGATTTACACCTGCACGCATTAAAAGGCGTGCTTGATCTCCTAGGAATCCCATAATTGAGCGCATAATGGGACCTTCATCGGGAAGCGTGAAACGGCGCGAACTTTGAGGAACAATACGTTCGCGTACAGGGCGTGCACTATCGAGTTGAACAGATTTTCGCATGGGCTGGTTGCTGAATTTTTCCCAATGCATAATAATGCAGCCGCAATCGGTTTGAGCAGCTACTTTAATCATTTCGGGGTCCGAAAAGCCCGTAACATCGTTGATAATAGAAGCACCCAAACGAACGCACATTTTTGCCACGGACGCATGACGTGTATCAATAGAAATTACAGTTTGGGGCGCTTGCTCTAAGATTCCCCGAATAACCGGCACCACACGTTGTGCTTCTTCTTCGGCACTCACAGGCGTATGTCCAGGCCGCGTTGACTCTCCCCCAACGTCGATAATGTCTGCACCTTCGTCGAGCATGCGCAATGCGTGAGCAATGGCTTTTGTTGCATCAAGATTTTCTCCACCGTCTGAAAAAGAATCAGGCGTGACGTTTAATACACCCATAATGCGAGGACGTGATAGTGAAATATCATGCTGTCCGCAATGCCAAACGGAATAATCTTGACGTAGCATAAATAAGCCCTCCAAATGCGCGAATTGTATCGGTTTCCTCTATTTTACCCGAATAATAACCGCATAACTTCCTGTTTTTTATCCATGTTGGTAAACACGCCAAGCGTGCTTTGTGTGCGCGTGGTGCTCTCGCGTTTACAAACACCTCTAAGCGACATGCAGGTATGCGTTGCGTCCATGCATACATATACCCCTTGCGCGTGCGTACCATCCATAATTGCCTCGGCAATTTGCTGGGTTAGGCCTTCCTGAATTTGTAGGCGATGAGCATATTTATCGACAATACGTGCAAGTTTAGATAAACCGCACACATGACCATCGGCGCTTGGCAAATATGCAATATGAGCCACACCGTAAAACGGCAACAGGTGATGCTCACACAACGAAGAAAATGCGATGTTTTTTACCACAACAATATCATTGCATTGCGCATTAAAACTTTTTTCAAAAATAGTTTGATTAGATAGACGCGTTGGCTGTATAAACTCGTGCAACGCGCGAGCAACACGAGCCGGCGTATCAAGCAAACCACTGCGCGTGGTATCTTCTCCTAAACCCTCTAAAATAAGGCGAACACCTTCTTGAATTTTATTCAACTGCTGCTCATCCATATCGGCAGATAAACCTGGGGCATGAGCACTATCGGAGCATTTCTTGTTCATATGAATATCTTCTATCCTTTTAAGCAAACATGTAATATGGTACACAGTTGGGCAATACTTCCTCTTAAGAAATGTTACCCATGCAAGCGCACTTACCATGCAAGATCTAAATGTCGAGCGCGTGCGGCATGTAGGTATCTCTATACTACACAAAGTGCACGACGCAATATAAAGGAGATCGCATATGTCACAAAAACACCCGTATCGTTTTGTATCGTGGAATGTAAACGGGCTTCGAGCGACGCTTAAAAAAGAACCAAGTTTTTTAGAAATTTTTTCGACACTCAATGCCGATGTTTTTGCCATCCAAGAAACAAAATTACAGGCAGGACAAGTAGATCTTGATTTGAGTGGATATACACAAACATGGAGCTATGCTGAGCGCAAAGGTTATTCGGGAACAGCTGTGTTTTCTCGTGAAAAGCCCCTATCAACTATTCATACCATAGGCTGCAAAGCAGCAGACAACGAGGGGCGCGTTTGCGCGCTGGAGTTTGAAAAGTTTTGGTTTGTAGACGTTTACACGCCCAACTCTAAAAACGAGCTTGCACGCCTGGATGAGCGCATGGAATGGGATAAGGCGTATCGCGAATTTTTGGTAGGATTAGATGTTCAAAAACCTGTTATAACCTGTGGAGACTTTAATGTTGCGCACCAAGAAATAGACCTTAAAAACCCAGCGTCAAATCACGAAAATGCTGGCTTTTCTGATGAAGAACGCGCAGGCTTTTCGGACCTTTTAGATGCAGGATTTACCGACACCTTTAGATCTGCACACCCCACGCTTGAAGGAGCATACAGCTGGTGGAGTTACCGCATGCGCTCGCGCGAAAGAAATGCAGGTTGGAGAATCGACTATTTCCTTGTTTCAAACAGAATAGCCAATAACGTTAGTTCAAGTGCCATTTATAACGAGATATATGGAAGCGACCATTGTCCTGTAGGCCTTGAGCTTGAGCTGTAACAAGTGCGCAAGAACTTTAGTTGTTTGTGGGTTCTTGTGTGCCAAGAGCACGGTGCATAACACGTAAAAATGTTGCCGAATCGGTTGTTGCGATAAGCTTTTGGGGGAAATGAATTTCTTCCAGAAGCTTTTTAACGTGCGAAAATTGACCGATATGCATCGAAATGTGAGAATCAGAGCCCGTGGCAATCATAGTTCCAACTTCTGCACAACAAAGCGCAATTTCTTTGCAGGTATTGGTTGGATACCCAGCAAGCGTTGCCTCGTTTATCTCGATAAGCTTGCCTTTTTCCTTTGCGTACGCGCAAAGCTCTTTAATATCAAAATCAACACCATAACGACCCGTATGGCCTAAAATTAACACGTACGGATTATCCAAGGCTTTCATATACATGCGCGTTACCTCGGGCTTAGATGCCTGGCGAGCAAAATCTATGTTATGCAGCGAAGCAAGTGCATAATCACACTGCGAGCAAACCTTATCTGCCAAACTTTCAACATGATCATAAAGCCGACCGCCAATTTGATAGCGAACGGGAATATCTTCGCCAAAAATATGGCCTTCCATGTCAACAATATCAACTTCACAGCCATGTAATACGCGAACGCCTTCCCAACTTGAAGGCCATGCAGAATAGTTAATAAAATGCTGAAAATCACGCAAATCATATGTTTGCGCGCGCTCAAGGTTAACTTCTTTGGTGATCATCGAAGAAAAGTGATCCGTACAGCCCAACAACTCTAAACGAGCTATGGCAGCTGCGTGCACGTTTTCTTGAATGGTTGAAAAGGCATGACGTGATAAAAGCGTATGAGAATGAGTGTCACATGCAATCCGTATCATACATACACCTCTTTATGCATGGGGGCGAACACGAAATAAAATCTTGTGTTAAGCATAGCAAAAGTTACATGTTGACGCGATGGATTTCGGTATGCGGTGTATGAGACGCTTAAGCGGTACGCAAAGCTTTATGCAGCTAAGCAAGCCTTTGAGACCCGTAGATTAAAGTGGCGTGTGCCTACACAGGCGCATGTCGTTAACCAGCTAAACACGCTTGTCAGCGCTTGTTGTCATAGGCGCGCTTGAGAAGCTCAAAAGCTTTTCGTGAGCGTTTAATGGTGTCTAGATCAGCGCAATAACCAATACGAACCCATCCTTTGCAACCAAAACTATTTGAAGGAACAAGCATGAGCTCAAACGTGCGCGCCACATAAGAAAAATGTTCGGCGTCATCTTCGAGCGCGCGCATCCACAGATAGAAAGCACCCTGCGGCTTAATATAGCAATAGCCCAGATCATCTAGAATATGCATGAGCTCGCACCTATTGGTGTTATACGCCTCAACTGGTGCAGGTTCTTGCGCACAATCGATAAGAACTCGCTGAAATAGTGCCGGAGCACACACAAATCCCAAACGTCTACCTGCTCCTGCTACAGACGGGATAATTTTGTCGTGATATGGGTTAGACGAAGGCACCAAAACCCATCCAATACGCTCACCAGGTAAAGACAGCGATTTTGAATATGAATAGCACACTATAGATGTTTGGATATAATCGGGAACCCAAGGGACCCGTGTTCCATAGCTTAGCTCACGATAAGGCTCATCAGAAATAACGTAAAGAGGATGACCAAAGGTGTCCATAGCATTTTTTACAAGCTCATTAAGGCGCGTAAGCGTTTCTTTTGGATAAATAACGCCTACAGGATTGTTGGGCGAGTCGATAATAATTGCCTTAGTTTTAGCAGAAAGCGCCGCAGAAAGCGCCTCAAAATCAATATCAAAGGTCCGTTCGTTGGCTAAAACCACAACTTCGTGGGCGTCGCAAGCGTCAATCCATACACTATATTCGGGGAAAAACGGAGCAATAACAATAACTTCATCACCTGGACAAACAACCGCATGCAATGCAATGGATACCGATGCAGCGGCACCACAGGTAAGATAAAGATCGTCTGGATGGTAATCGGTATGATATTTTTGATTAAGCGCGCATACAACAGCATGACGAGCCTCATATAGTCCCGAAGCTGGCGTATAACCATGCAGACTTAATGAAGGTAGTTCAAGATTTTTAAGAATAGAAGCTTTAACCGATGCGGGAGCCGAAACACTTGGATTGCCAATTGAGAAATCAAAAACGTTCTCATTTCCTATTTCTGCTTTTCTCTTTTGAGCAAATGCTGCAAGCTCGCGAATAGACGATTTTGATGAGCCTGCTTGATAACATGTTTGGTTAATATCCATATGATTCCTCGCTCGTTCTCAATCTGCGGTATGTAAGCATTACAGATATGGTAATCATACTACAAAAAACGCCGCAAGCTGCAAAGCATTGCGGCGTCTATGCACACAGACATACAAAAATTGCGTACAAGTTATACGTACATAACGCGGTTAAGCACGCGCGCTTGTGTTCGCGTTTTGGTCTATGTCGTTCTCCATATATTCGGGGTGGTTTTGAAGATAGTGTTCCCACTTACCGTCGAGCAAAGCTTGAACGGCCTCACCTTCAACCGTTTCGCGCACAAGCAGCACGTCAACCATCGTTCGTACCAACTCTTTACGCGAAGCTAAAACTTGTTCAGCGCGCTCGTGCGCACGACGCATCATACGCTCAACTTCATCATCAATGCGTTTAGACGTTTCGGCAGAATAATTAGAGCCGTGGGCATAATCGCGGCCTAAAAACACCTCATGCTGCGCCTCGCCGTACACCTGAGCACCAAGCTCGTCGCTCATGCCATAGCGCATAACCATCTTGCGCGCAAGTTTAGTGGCTTTTTCAAGATCGTTGCTTGCACCAGTGGTGATATCTCCGCAAAACAGCTCTTCGGAAGTTCTACCACCCAACATAACTGCTAGCTGATCTAACATAGCATTTTTAGTTTCAAGCACTTTATCTTGCTCGGGCAACTGCAGCGTATAACCAAGTGCAGAACCACGGCTGATAATTGAAATTTTATGTACAGGATCAGCGTGTTTAAGAATATGGCCCACAAGAGCATGTCCGCTTTCGTGGTAGGCAATGGTGCGTCTTTCCTCTTCGGTCATAACGCGACCCTTCTTTTCTGGACCAGCTATCACGCGCTCCATAGCCTCTTCTATTTCGTTCATACCAATTATCTGCTTATGACGACGCGCTGTAAGAAGCGCTGCTTCGTTCAAAAGATTAGCCAAATCGGCGCCCGTAAATCCAGGCGTTAGCTTTGCAAGCGCTCCGAGCTGTACATCGGGTGCAAGTGGTTTATTTTGAGCGTGAACCTCAAGAATGGTTTTTCTGCCTTTGATATCGGGAGGATCAACTTGAACACGTCGATCAAAACGACCAGGACGCAAAAGTGCTGGATCCAAAATATCAGGACGATTGGTTGCAGCAATAAGAATAACTGCGTCACTCTCTGCAAAACCATCCATTTCTACCAGCAACTGATTAAGCGTTTGTTCGCGCTCATCATGGCCACCGCCAACTCCAGCTCCACGCTGGCGTCCAACTGCATCTATTTCGTCGATAAAAATAATGGAAGGAGCTGCATGTTTTGCCTGTTTAAAGAGGTCGCGAACACGAGAAGCGCCTACGCCAACAAACATTTCAACAAAATCTGAACCCGAAATAGAGAAGAACGGCACTCCTGCCTCTCCTGCTACTGCCTTTGCAAGCAACGTTTTTCCCGTTCCTGGCGCGCCCACTAACAGTACGCCACGCGGAATTTTGGCACCTAATTTTTTATAGCGCTTAGGATCTTTAAGAAAGTCGCGCACTTCTTTGAGCTCTTCAACAGCTTCATCAATACCTGCAACATCTTTAAAAGTTGTTTTGGGGCGACTTTTTTCTCCAACGCGAGCGCGCGCTTTACCAAACGACATCGCGCGTCCATTTTGATCGGAAATCGAATTCATAAGGAAGAACAGCGCCGCAACAATCAAAACCGTTGGCACAATTGCCGAGATTACCGTTTTAATCATGGAATCGTCTGACGTGTCAATACTAAACGCAATTGTTGGGTGATCTTGCATGAGCTTTTGCAGGCTATCGTGCCCTATGTAATAGGTTTTAAAATGACGCGAAGTGTCATTGGAATTAGTATAAACGCCTGTAATGCTGCTGTCTTGAGTTTTATAAACAACCTTGGTGATCTGTTCTTGATTAACCGCTTCAACAAACTGATTGGTTGTAAGGGTATCTTGAGGCGAAGCAAAAAAGGCATTATAGGCACAATACGCAAGCCATGCAGCTAAAAGCAGTGCAAAAATAATCCATATACGCTTGCGTCGGGGTGACTTATTTTTAGAAAACGCGTCAATAATATCGTTGAGCTCATCAACACTTAAGTCATCTAAATTAAGGTTTTTGAAACGACTTTGGCCAGATGTGTCCTCTTGCTGAGACGCATTTCCGCGTTCAGGCGTTTGGACAGACTCATTATGTTTCAAAGTATTGTCATGAACATCTGCGCTTTTGTTTGCCTGTTGTTGAGAAGGTTTTGTCTGCGACGTTTGCGTAGACACAGGCGTAGGCGATTCTTTCTGATCTGGTCTGTTTTCCAACACGAACAAACTCCTTATACGTTCTTATAGCGTTTAATGTGAATAAACTTGAGGCTTAAGTACGCCAACATAGGGTAAATTGCGGTAACGCTCGGCATAATCTAAACCATAACCCACAATAAATGAATCAGGAACATGTGTACCTACGTAGCGTGGTTCAATTGCCGGTTTATGATTGGGGATATCTTTCACTGAAAACGCCGCAACATGAATTGAAGCTGGTTTGCGAGCATGAAGAAGCTCGATGAGGTACTTGAGGGTAAGACCTGAGTCTAGGATATCCTCGGCAATAATGATGTCACGACCTTCGATCTTGGTATCAAGGTCTTTAAGGATTTTCACAACACCCGAGCTTTTTACCCCGTCTCCATAGCTTGATACTGCCATAAAATCAATGGCGCACGGTATGGTAACAGCTCGCAAAAGATCGGATGCAAAGATAAATGCTCCGCGCAAAACGGCAATAAACAAGGGATTTTTACCCTCATAATCTTTAGAAATTTCGGCACCTAAACGGCTTACGATTGCTTTAATATCGTTTTCACTTAAAATAACGCGCTCGATATCGGGGTGAAGCTCACTCATGATATATAGCTCCTAACTTTTTACACGTGAACATATGCACAGAGCATGAACACCTATAACCAATGCTCCTCCAATGTTATTTTGCAGGAGTAAAACTTAATTCTAGCATCACTGTAGTACGAGATGTACAACGAAAACGCTCATCCGAGCGAATGCTTGCAACCCACACGATTTTTCCTTCGGGAGCTTGCCGAACAATGGGAATGAGGGGGCGCTCGGCAACGGGAATGTGTGCCTCATTTAAAATGTCGCTAATTTTTTTGGATCTTCCACTCATACCAAACGGACACATAACATCTGCAGGCTGTGCGCTGTCTACCCACAACATAGCTCCCTGTAAAGACGGACGAGAATCCAGTGCAAATCCAAGTTTTTCGGCATCACACACTATATGGGTACCTTGTGTTCTTTGCGAAAGCTTTTGCGCAAAATCTTCGGGCTGCATATGAGCAGGACACGCATACACACGCGCGCTTAAAGCATAGGGTAGTGCATTGCGCGTGCACGAAAACGTACCTGGTACACGCATCCATGCAGGACGAAGCGCCTCTTTATGCGAGGTTAGACGAATAAAGAGCAGACCATGTTCAACGCGAACAGACAAAGAACTTGCAAGGCTTAAAGACCCAATACCAGCAGCAACACAGCGCAAAATAGCTTCAATGTGTGCGGTATCAAGACGAATATCACAAGCCATCTGCATAAGAGCAAGGCGCACCATACGGCGCGCAAGAGCCACATCTTCTGAACTTAAACGAAGAGCATCAAGCACTAATACGCTTTCTGTTTTTCTTCTTATAAGCGACTCAAGGTGGCGACGCGCCACATTATCCATATAATTGTTTTCATCGCGCAAAATATCGCAGGTTGAGCAAATTCGCTCAATCAAACGCGGATTTTTTTCCTTGAGCTTGGGAACAATAACGTGACGCATATATGCACGCGCATAATGCGTATCGTGATTAGTTTGATCTTCGCACCAGGTCATACCATGTTGGGTCAGCATATCGCAGAGTTCTTCATGCGTTGCGTCCAAAAGTGGACGAACGATAATTCCTCGACGACGAGGAATTGAGCACAAACCCGACAGTGCCGAACCCTTAGTTGCATTCAAAAAGAACGTTTCTACCCGATCACTTGCTGTATGAGCAGTGAGAATACGGGCATCCTGTACGCGCGTATGCGTTTGGTGACACAGTTTTTTTATCAATTCGTAGGCCACTTTATAGCGCACCATACGACCAACATTTTCTATATTTTTCTCTCCTGATAAGGATTTTTGCGCGGCAAGGCGAGCAACATCTACATGTGCGACATGAAAAACAATGCCATAATGAGAGGCAAGCTCTTGTACAAATTCCTCATCAGCTTGAGCGGAAGCACCGCGCAGCCCGTGATTTACGTGAAGAATGTGCAGGCGCTCTTTTGCAATTGGTGCACAGCCTCGACCATCCTCAAGATCAAGCTGCGAAGTTGCAGCTAACAGGGTTAATGCCGATGAATCTGCTCCACCAGAAACCATCAAAAGCACCGGTGCAGATGAAGATCCTTCTACTTGAAACCTAGAAGATGTTGTATGAGCAAAACGAGCCTGAACGCTTGGCACGTAAACCTCCTCAAAACCGCGCTTTATTTGTTTGCCTATAGGTGCAATGTCAGCCTGAATACATAAGATGATAGTATGCAGAAAATTATTGTAACCGTATTACATAAACAGCGCCTATTCATCACAGTAAAACAAAAAGTATAAAACAAAACGTGCGGTATCACACAACGTGATATCGCACGTAAAAGCATATGGTTGTCGCACATACGCCTATGACCAAACGCACAAAAGCTAGTCGATTGAAACCTTAGTGACGTTTGCTTTTTCTTGCTGTTTAGGAACCGTAATGGTAAGCACACCATTAGCTAAACGAGCACTTAATCCTTGTGTTGCTGCATCTTTTAGATAAACACCACGCGTAGCACTCCATGAAGATGTCTCTTTGTAGAGATAATTCTTATGCTTATCCTCTTCACTTTCTTGCTTAGTGACGGCTATCGACAGGCGCCCCTCATTAAGCTCAACATCTATATCCTCGCGTTTTACACCAGCAAGCTCAGCCGTAACTTCATAGGAAGTGCCTTTATCTTCAACATTCATCTTAAACGTATGAGCATCGGACAAATTTGAAAGCTCTACAGGCTCCTGGAAGAAGTCACCAAAAGGATCAAATGCACGACGAAGTGTCTCTAAACGATTGTAAGGAACCAAAGTAGCCATATGAATCACTCCTTAAATGATGAGGTTATACAACCTCTTATGTTCATATAGGTACGTACCCGTACTAACAGATATTATACAACCTCATATATATTTTTATAATTGCTACACATATATAATCTAAGTCTACTATTGTTAGGTATTGAAATGTAAAATCGTAAAAGAGTTGCGCGTTCAGGCGCGTATTATGGTATAAATAATGTGAGAAAACAAATGCTGTCGGAGGTGCTGTATGACAGAAGATTTACACGGCATATCAGGTAATGACGGTCGTGCGCAACAAAAACACATGTCTGATACCCAAGACGTCTGTGAATCTAAGGTTCATATGCAGCGCAGCGCCGCAACTGCCGATTATGTAGAAGATCCTTTTGCCTATGCCAACAACACCGCAGATGAGAGTTCTGTGCCTTATGTACGTCCTACCAAGCCACATCACACACAAGAAGCCATTAATGACTTGCAAGAAGATGAAGTTGACAATCTCGACGTTACTGGTATTGACTCACGCGCTATAAAATCTTCTTCTCTTAAGCGCCGTCAGCGCAGAATCTCAAGAAAGGATGCCGAGATCTTAAATAAATCTCAGTATGGTCACTATCTTGAAATTCCACGCAACAGGCGTTCCATTTTTCAGCCACAACAGCGCATTCAACAACAACGCATGAATAAACTTTTGTTTTTATCTGCGCTTATCGTGGTTGCAATTATTATCGTTCTCTTTTACATCATTCGCTAGCATCATACGCTAACGTCATCCGCTAAGAGTACTTCTCACTAATCCCAAGGATTCTTCTCAAAAAGTTTTTCTTGCAAAGGTGCGCGGTCAGAATACGGGTCATAGCCGTCATCGTCTTCACGTTCGGCTCTGATAGTGCTGTCTCCTCTACGAGAAGATATATTCTGCGCAATACGAGAAGACCCTTTTTTTGTTGAAGCTTCACGCGCAGGGTCTGTATGAGCGTCAGACATTTTTGGATGAGCTATAAAATTGTGATCTGCATCTACATCTACCACAAGCGTATCTCCCTCATGAACACGTCCATCAATAATAAGCGAAGAAATAATATCTACCACCTGTGTTTGAATAAGGCGCTTAAGGGGACGCGCGCCGTATGCAGGATCAAAGCCCTGAGTTGCCAGTTGCTTATGTGCCGCGTCAGTTAAGACAAGGCTCATGCGCTCGCGCGCAAGTCGCTCACGAACTGATTTCAGCTGAAGATCAACAATTTTCTCGATAGCTGCAGCGTTAAGCGAATCAAACATAACAATATCGTCAATTCGGTTAAGGAACTCCGGCTTAAACGTATCGCGCAATGCCTGCGTTACACGATTTTTAACATCTTCAGATGTAAGCGATGAGCCTGCTTGCGTTGCTTGCGATATAATTTGACTTCCAACATTGCTAGTCATAATAATGATTGAGTTTTTAAAGCTCACCACACGACCTTGCCCATCTGTTAGACGCCCATCATCAAGCAACTGCAACAAAATGTTAAACACATCAGGATGCGCTTTTTCCATTTCGTCAAGCAAAATAACACAGTAGGGATGCCTGCGTACAGCCTCGGTGAGCTGTCCGCCTTCGTCGTAACCTACATATCCTGGAGGCGCACCAATGAGACGCTGAACGCTAAACTTCTCCATGTATTCGCTCATATCAATACGCACTAAGGCGCGTTCGTCGTCAAAGAGCGTAGAGGCAAGCGTTTTAGCAAGCTCGGTTTTTCCTACACCAGTAGGGCCGAGGAAGAAAAAGCTCCCCAGTGGCTTATTGGGATCCGCAAGCCCTGCACGACTTCTGCGCACAGCCGCTGCAACAGCTGATACGGCCTTATCCTGTCCGATAACACGCTTATGCAGCACAGCTTCTAAACCGCGCAATTTAGACATTTCACCCTGCATCATCTTTGCAACAGGAATACCTGTCCACGAAGAGACAACGGCTGCAATCTCCTCAGGCGTTACTTCTTCTTTAAGCAATCCGCCATTTTCCTGCTTGTCATGCAAAGCGGCTTCGGCTTCTTGATAGCGCTTTTCAAGCTCGGGTATCGTTGCATAACGCAGTTCGGATGCGCGAGCTAAATCCGATGTCTGTGCGGCATATTCCATATCACGTTTTGCGTGTTCAATCTTTGATTTAAGATCTTGAACCTTATCAATTGCGTGTTTTTCGTTATACCATTTTGCACGTGCTGTTGTAAGAATTTCACGCGCATCTGCAATTTCTTTTTGAAGCGCACACAAACGCTCCTTAGAAGCATCGTCGTCCTCTTTTTTAAGCGCCTGCTCCTCAATTTGCATGCGGGTAAGTTCGCGTTGCTTTGCATCTATATCTGCTGGCATCGAATCAAGCTCCATGCGAAGCTGAGAGGCCGCCTCGTCAACAAGATCTATTGCTTTATCAGGTAAAAAGCGTTCGCTAATATAGCGATTAGACAAATCTGCAGCACTCACCAACGCAGCATCACAAATACGAACACGATGATGCTGCTCATAGGCTTGTTTAAGGCCTCTTAAAATAGATACCGTATCCTCAACAGAAGGCTCTTTTACCAGCACCGTTTGAAAACGACGCGCCAAAGCTTGATCTTTCTCGATATATTTACGATACTCGTCCAGCGTTGTGGCTCCTATTGCATGAAGCGCACCGCGTGCAAGTGCAGGCTTTAAAATATTGCCGGCATCCATTGCACCGTCTGTTGCCCCTGCTCCTACAATCGTATGAAGCTCATCGATAAACAAAATAATTCGGCCTTGAGATTTTTCTACTTCTTTAAGCACCGCTTTAAGACGATCTTCAAATTCGCCGCGGTACTTAGCTCCAGCAACAAGCGCACTCATATCAAGCTCGATAAGCTCTTTATCTTTGATGCTTGACGGGACATCGCCTGCAACAATACGCTCGGCTAAGCCCTCTACAATTGCTGTTTTACCAACACCAGGCTCACCAATGAGTACGGGATTATTTTTAGTACGACGACTAAGCACCTGAATTGTTCTGCGAATCTCTTCAACACGGCCAATAACGGGGTCAAGCTTGTGAGCACGAGCAAGTGCGCAAACGTTTCTGCCGTATTGTTCAAGCGCCTGAAACTGAGGCTTGCTGTCAGCAGAAGTAACGCGATCGTTTCCGCGCAATTCCTCGTAAACTTTTGCAACGCGCTGTGCGGTAATACCAAAATCTTGCAAGATTTTTTGTGCATCACCCGATGTAGACGCAAGCGCATAAAGAATATGCTCGGTTGTAACGTAATCATCGGTAAGTTTATGAGCATATGCCTCGGCCTTATTTGCCACATCAATGAGCTCAGTGCTTAACTCAGTTTGAACAGTTTGTCCTGTTATTGCTGGTAACTTGGCAAGCTTCTCTTTCACTAAGCGCTCGATAGCTCCGGCGTCACCGCCAATTTTCTCGATAATGGCAGATATATTTCTTTCACGCGATGAAAGAAGCGCATCCAAAACGTGCAGCGGCAACACCTGCGATGCGTGTGCTGTTTGAGCTGCGGCGATTGCCTGTTGGAGCAACTCCTGAGCTGTAGTGGACCACATAGACAGCTGCATACATACCACCTCTTTCATGAAATTTACGAATGTTTGTGTTATACGATTGAGCGCGTGGCTCAATCTCTGTTAAGAAGTATTACCCTTAAGTCATACTTTATACATTATCTAAGTGTATTCATATTAGATTTATAGGTCTACACATATCCTACAAGTAAGAAATTACGCAAAACATAAACGGAAAAGATGTGCTCTACCTGCGAACAGAGAGCTGAAAAGTCTGCTAGCAGCTTAAGCGTGCAATAGGATTATATCAATACGGTTTACGTCCAAGCGACCACATCACGCGTCTTGAGTATCTCCAGATAATAGGCCGCGCATAATTGTTTCGGGATTATTAGAATCATAGCGAGCAAGTGCGGTTATACGCTCGCGCATACGCAGCTCGTGGACTTCATCCTCAAGCGCGCGTATGCGTTTGCGCAATGCATCGTTTTCTTCATCACGAGCAACGGAGCGCTCACGCATATCCAAAATACGAACCACACCTGCAAGATTAATACCTTCATCGGTGAGTTTGCTGATAAGATTTAAGCGCTCTATGTCGTTAGCAGAATACAAACGCGTATTTCCGCGCGAACGACCAGGATTTACAAGACCTTTTTGTTCATAGACACGAAGTGTTTGCGGATGCATACCAGTAAGTTCGGCTGCAACACTGATCATGTATAACGGCTTATCTTTAGCGCTTTTTCCACGCGTCTCCATGCTCACGCACGTCCTTTCTGTAGTCTTGCATATCATTATCACGCAAACGCTCAAAAGTTTCACGCTCTTTTGCAGAAAGATACGTAGGAATTTTTACACGCACACTAACAAAAAGCGAGCCACGTGCACCTTTTTTCTTAGGCACGCATGCACCTAAGTCTTTGAATCTAAATGTCTTGCCGTCTTGTGTACCTGCAGGAATCTTAAGACGAAGCTCGGCACCATCAGGAGTTGGAATGTCTATATGGGCGCCCAATATGGCTTCATATATACTAATAGGAAGCTCCATATGAACATCTGCGCCATCGCGATGGAAAAGCGGATCATCCGAAACAGAAGTGGTAATAACAAGATCTCCACGTTCGCCGGTACCGATGCCATATTCTCCCCGACCGCGATACCGCAGCTTGCCGCCATTTTGAGCACCAGCAGGAACTTTTACCTCTAACGTTTGGCTCTCTTTAGTAGATGGAATTGTAAAGCGCACACGCTGCGTACAACCGTTATATGCCTGTTGTGCACTCAATGTAAGCGACAACGTTAAATCTCTACCCTTTGCGTTGCGTTGCGTATAGCCTTGCGAGCCTGCTGCATTCCCAAAAATACTTGAAAAATCAAAATCTGAAAACGCACCATTACCATTACGAATGTTAGTAAAAACATCATTCCAGTTGCCCATATTGGATGCATACGCATACGACGAGCCGCGCCCACCAGAAGCGTAGGACCCAAAACCCGAACCGCCAATTCCACCAAATTGCAACATCTGATCATACTCACGACGCTTGTTTTTGTCTGAAAGTGTTGTATAAGCCTCGCTGATCTCTTTAAATTTTTTTTCGTCACCGCCAGCATCGGGGTGATATTTTGCCGCTAATTTACGAAATGCCCGACGAATATCTTGATCGGTGGCGCTTTTTGGTACGCCTAAAATATCGTAATAACTTCTTTGCGCCATTTTGACAAGCGCCTCCTTTCAACAATTCAAAGGTTGAGCACACTATGCTTGTTCGGAAGCGCCGTCTGAGCTCGTTGCGTCATCTTGAGTATCTGCAGGACGAGCAGGACCTCCAAACGTCACCGTAACCATAGCATTGCGGATTACTTTTCCACCCATGCGATAACCTTTTTGATATACATCGGCAACTGTATCGGCATAGGCATCTTTATTTTCTTGTCTGCCCACTGCTTGATGAATCAAAGGATCAAAGGCTTTACCTGCAGGATCAATAACCTCAACGCCTTCTTTTGCCAAAATTGCAAGCATTTTATCGTGAACTTGAGAAATACCATCTAAAAACTGTGTAAAGTTATCATCCTTGTTATCCAACGAAGCTGCATGATTAGCTGCACGCTCCATGTCATCAATAACGGGTAAAAGACTTAGAACCAGTTTTTCGGCCGCGCGTGCTTGCTCGTCCAAACGTTCTTGAGCGGTGCGCCTTCTGTAATTATCCCAATCTGCTTGCAGGCGCATAAATTTTTGATTCGCCGCTGCCGCCTCTTTGGACTTTGCGTCAAGTGTGTCTTGTAAATCTTCTAATTGCCCAGAAAGCTCGTCATGCTCTTTTTTAAGCTTGTCAAAGTCTGCCTTAATGTCTTCACGCGCAGCTTTTTCACCTGCAGCAATAGCTGCGGCTACGGTAGCGTCCTCATCGGAACACGCATCTACATGTTCTGTACCGTGCGCAGCAGAATCACACGAACTACAATCTTGAGCAGGTGATTTATCATCAGACTTATGTGCAGATGGGATATCGTGATGACTGTGAGACATCTGTTGAGATGCGTCTGCTGCACCTTCGTGCGAGAAATCCTGTTTTTCATCTTTAGGCATCATAGACGTTCTACCTCCTTATGGTATAGAGGGCAGTACAGAAATTGTGTACTGCCCCGGCTACTAGCTATGCGTATAACGCTTAGTTCTTTTTGTCGTCGTCTACAACTTCATAATCTGCGTCAACAACATCATCTTGAGGCTTTTGTTGCGCGTCTGCGCCCGCGCCTTGTGGCTGTTGTGCACTTGCTTGTTGTGCGTTTGAGTACACAATCTCGGCAAGTTTATGGCCAACTTCCTGCAGCTTTTCGCCAGCAGCCTTAATAGCTTCGATGTCTTGACCTTCAAGTGCCTTCTTAGCTTCAGCTACAGCATCTTCAGCAGCTTTCTTCTGATCAGCAGGAACCTTGTCACCCAAATCCTTCAAAGTTTGCTCGGTTGAGTATGCAAGCGAATCTGTTTGGTTGCGTACTTCAATTTCGTCTTTGTGCTTTTTATCTTCTTCAGCATGAGATTCAGCATCTTTAACCATACGATCTACTTCATCATCAGAAAGTGCTGTTGAACCAGAAATGGTAATCTGCTGCTCTTTGCCTGTTCCCTTATCTTTTGCAGTAACCTTCACAATACCGTTTGCGTCGATATCAAAGGTAACTTCAATTTGAGGAACTCCACGACGAGCTGCAGGGATGCCAGTCAGGCTAAACTTACCTAAGCTCTTGTTGTCGCGCGCAAGCTCACGCTCGCCTTGTAAAACGTTGATTTCAACAGATGTTTGATTGTCAACAGCAGTTGAATAAATCTCGGTTTTGCTGGTAGGAATGGTTGTATTACGATCAATCATCTTGGTCATAACGCCACCCATGGTTTCAACACCCAAGCTTAAAGGAGTTACATCCAAAAGCAAAATGCCCGAAACATCACCTGTAAGAACACCAGCTTGAACCGCTGCACCATCAGCAACTACCTCATCGGGGTTAACGCTCATGTTAGGTTGCTTGCCCGTAATAGTTTTAACAAGCTCTTGAACAGCAGGCATACGAGATGATCCACCAACGAGGATAACCTCGTTTACATCAGAGATTGAGATATTTGCATCACGAAGCGCCTTGGTAACAGGCTCTTTGCAACGCTCAAGAAGGTCACGCGTAATGCGCTCAAACTCAGCACGGGTAAGCGTGTAATTGAGGTGCTTAGGACCAGTTGCATCAGCAGTAATAAAGGGCAGGTTAATGTCTGCTTGTTGAGCACTTGAAAGCTCTTTCTTTGCGTTTTCAGCAGCTTCTTTAAGACGCTGAAGAGCCATAGGATCTTTGCGCAGATCAATATTGTTATCCGACTGGAATTTATCTGCCAACCAGTCGATAACACGCTGATCCCAATCGTCACCACCTAGGTGGTTATCACCATTAGTAGCAAGAACTTCTACCACGCCATCTGCCAAATCAAGCAGCGATACATCAAACGTACCGCCACCAAGGTCAAATACGAGAACTTTTTGGTCAATATCTTTTTTATCCAAACCGTATGCAAGTGCTGCAGCCGTAGGCTCGTTTACGATACGCTTAACGTCCAAACCTGCAATTTTACCTGCGTCTTTAGTTGCCTGACGTTGCGCGTCATTAAAGTAAGCAGGAACGGTAATAACAGCTTCGGTAACTTTTTCTCCCAAATATTTCTCGGCATCAGCCTTCATCTTAGAAAGCACCATAGCCGAAATTTGCTCAGGGGTAAAGTCTTCTCCGTTAATGGTTACAACAGCACGATTGCCAGTACCGCCCTTAACGGAATAAGGAACAGTTTTAATCTCTGAGCTAACCTCGTCAAAACGACGACCCATAAAACGCTTAATAGAAAATACCGTGTTAGTAGGGTTGGTAACTGCTTGGTTTTTAGCAGCTTTTCCTACAATACGGTCGCCTTCAGCACGAAAGCCCACCACTGACGGTGTGGTACGATCGCCTTCGGCATTTACAATAATAGTAGGTGCGCCACCCTCAAGCACTGCCATTGCCGAGTTTGTGGTACCAAGGTCGATTCCCAATACTTTACTCATAGCTGGTATCCTTTCATCATGACATGCGCAAGCACACATACGCTTTGTATGGATATCGTGCATGTTTTACATTTCGTTAAAAGTGCGTTCCTCACGCACTATCAGAATTGTTCCCTCTATATATGAATACTATACATAATCTAAGTGTATTCATACTAGATTTTTTATATCTCCACATATCATAGATATTATACGTCGCCCCTTCATATCTGAGCATAGGCGCGTGAGAGTTTCTTCTTGAATACGTTTTGTATTTGCACAGGTCACAATACAGTTGTAGTACACTTGATACAAGTTGTGTGTGCTAATTTGCGTGCGCACACTCATCAAATTTATGGAGATGATTTTATGAAGCTCGTTATTGCATCGGATATTCATGGTGCCGCTCAATGGTGTCGCCGCTTAATTGAGGAGCTTGACCAACATCAACCTGATCGCGTTATATTGTTGGGCGATTTGCTCTATCACGGTCCGCGTAATAATCTTCCTGCTGATTATAATCATAAAGAAGTTATTGCTATGCTTAACTCAATTAAAGAACAGCTTATTGTAGTGCGCGGTAACTGCGAAGCAGAGGTAGACCAATGGGTTTTGGAATTTCCTTGTTTAGCAGAATATAACATTTTATGGGATCAAACTCTTGATAGCGATATTGGTACCAAGATTCAGCGCACAAACGAGCACGGCAAGCTCATACAAGGTCGCTCACTCTTTTGCACGCACGGACATAAATGGGGAGCAGGCTTTCATAATTCTTGTGATCATATGCCACCTCTTCCGCAGGGAAGCGCGTTGATATTTGGCCATACTCACAAAAAAATTAACGAGGAAAGCACAGCATACCCAGGTATATGGTGTTTTAATCCAGGCAGCGTTGGCCTTCCTAAAGACGGCACGCATAGTTATGGTATCTATGAAGACGGTGTTTTTACGCATCGAATTTGGGATAATGCATAACGTTTTGTCTTGATGGATAAACCGTTGATTATGAGTATTGCTTGAATTATTAAACATTGCCTCACACGCATGTAACAGACCCATCCAAGGAGCGCCGATGAAACAAATGAGAACATACCCCGTAGCCACTATTACCAAAAAGGCAACTCGTGCGCTTAAAGATGGGTTTAGCTGGGTTTATGCTGACGAGGTTATAAAAATTGAAGCACATGATAAGACTACACGAACGGTGGAAAATGCTTCGCTGGTAGATGTTTGCGAAGAAAACGGAACGTATCGAGGCACGGCGTTTCTTTCTCAAAACAGTACCATTCGTCTGCGTATGGTAAGTACAAACGCTAATGATCGTTTTGATGAAGCGTTCTGGAAACGTCGCATTATGTGGGCATGGCAACACCGCGTAAGCTGCATGAAAGAAAAAAGTCTTCCCCATACCGATGATACGCACTGTTGCCGCGTTATTTTTTCCGAAGCGGACGGCATCCCTGGGCTTATCGTCGATAGGTATGAAAGTGTTTTGGTATGTCAAATTACCACAGTTGGTGTTGAGCGTATAAAGGATCTGCTCTATCGACTTGTTGTTGAAGTTTTGCACGAGGCCGGCGAAGATATCCGCGCGTTGTATGAGCGCTGCGATTCGCCTGTGCGAACCAAAGAAGGTTTAACGCTTTATAAAGGCTGGTATACCAAATTGGCACCTACACTGAGTGTACCTACTTCATCGCAGCTTATCATGCATGAAAATGGAATAGCTTTTTCAGTTGATGTAGAAAACAGCCAAAAAACGGGCTTTTTTCTGGATCAGAAATACAATAGACGAGCAATACGTAGCATATGCGCAGGTAAACGCGTATTAGACTGCTTCTCACACGTTGGGCCATTTGCCCTTAATGCAGCCGTTGCAGGAGCAAAAACTGTTCGAGCGGTTGATATTAGCGAGCTTGCGCTTAAACTGGCTCAAGAAAATGCGCGTCTTAACCATGTTGAACATATTGTGCACTGTAGCTGTGCAGATGTCCTGGACTATCTGCGTAAATTGGAGCAGGATAAAAACTATGCACATGCCGAAGGCGGCCCTTTTGATGTAATTATTCTTGATCCTCCTGCATTTACTAAAAGCAGGGGCACCATTTCTTCGGCTATGCGAGGCTACAAAGAAATCAATTACCATGCCATGAAACTTCTGCCACGTGGCGGATATCTAGCCACTTGTAGTTGTAGTCACTTTATGTCAACAAAACTTTTGCAAGACGTGCTTCGAAGCGCAGCACAACAAGCCCAGGTTACGCTCAAACAAATTGAAGCTCGGCAACAGGCATGCGATCATCCTATTATATGGGGTATGCCCGAAACCCATTATTTGGATTTTTTCATCTTTCAAATTATTTAGCGTGCCTAAACGGTTATATGCGCACGTAGGTGGATTATTGCCGAGGTATTATGCTCAAGTATTATGCCAAGGTGTCAGCATATGGCAAACCCATGGCTTGTAGGTATATTTGCACACATATATAACACGTAATGAGACTTGCTTTTATCGTACATACGTTCTATACTAGAACACATGTTTTACGAACTTTTGTTCTAAGGAGTCTCGGTGTTCACACTTGCAGGATACATTCCTTTTAATGCCACATCCCAAGCACATGCCAAAGCAACACAAGGTCTATCCGCACAAAAAGCAGCGTATGAGCATATAGACACCCTACCATATATGTGCATTGATCTCAAAACTTTTTACGCTTCAGTTGAATGTGCCGATCGAGGACTCAATCCATTTACAACTAACTTGGTAGTTGCCGATCCCGATCGCGGAGAAGGAACCATCTGCTTAGCCGTTACACCTGCGCTTAAAGCACAAGGTGTACGAAATCGTTGTAGAGTATACGAGATCCCTAAAGACATAACGTATATAAAAGTAAAACCACGCATGCAGCACTATGTTGATGTTTCTGCACGTATACGCTCTATCTATGAACAATTTTGTGCACCGTGCGATATTTTTCCATACTCAATAGACGAGTGTTTTATCTATATTGCACCATATATCAAACGATACAACATGTCGTCACAACAAATTGCACAAATGCTTATCGATGCCGTATATGAGCAAGAACATATTTGTGCAACAGCGGGTATTGGAAGCAATATGTTTCTTGCAAAAATTGCCATGGATATTATCGCAAAACACAATAACACGCATATGGGGATTCTTACCAAAACGCTCTTTTATCGTGATATATGGCATCATAGACCGCTGACAGATATATGGGGTATAGGATCAAGCACCGCTCAAAAACTTGCACGTTATGGCGTGTTCGATCTGCATGGCGTATGTGGCATTCCCAATGAAATTCTGTTGCGAGAATTTGGCATAGGCGCGCATACGCTTATCCATCATGCTTGGGGCCTTGATTTTTGTACCATAGCTTCAATCAAGGCATACAAACCACACCATCAGTCGATATCAAATGGACAGGTACTTCTGCGCGATTATAGCGAAGCAGAAGCAAAAAGTATTTGTAAAGAAATGATTTATGACTCATGTCTTCGTCTTATTGAAGAAAGAAATACCTGCTCGTGCATTACGCTTGAGGTGATGTATACCAACACGCCCTTAGTGCAGGTAAACAGTATTGATTCTGTTTATCTCAAAAGTCGTCAGCACACACTTCACTGTTCTCATACGCTTTCATACCATACAGCATCACGCAGCATACTAGAACAAATTCTTGATACGTTGTGGGACACACGCGTTGATAAAGATCGTCTCATACGCAAAATTTGCATTACGCTGGGAAATCTTAAGCCCCAAGCACAAGTTACTCCAACACTTTTTGAAGGAGATGAATCGCACACTAACGAATATAAACTTGCACATGCCACGCTTGCCGTCAAACATAAATATGGTAAAAACTCCCTGTTGCGAGGAACAAGCTTATTGCCACACGCAACAGGAAGACAGAGAAACCAACAAATTGGAGGTCATCATGCATAAACACGTTATATACACGCTACTCATTTCGTATAAAGTGTACATGTTGTCAGATACACCGCATGCCATTGCTGCATAAAACGTTAGAAACACTTTATGCATCAGATGGCAGAAAAACTCTATGCATTGTTGTTTTGAGCTTTAAGTGCAATATCTGAACGATAAAACATATGTGGAAGGTCTAACGAATCGAGGTAGTCATAGACGTGCTTTCGGGCTTGCGCAATGCTAGATGCTTGCGAAAGCGCCATAAGAATACGACCACCTGCGGATACCAGATCACCATGGTTTACGCCTGACTTTGCGCTTGATTCTAGTCCTAGCTTTTCACGTGGTGTTGCATCTGCGTGTGTATCTAACGTTGTATCCGACTTTACTCCAGCATAAATCAATTCAATCGAAGAAGGAGGATTACTAAATGACGTGAGTGGAATATTTTTTATATAAGATTTTGGATAGCCGTCAGCAGCAACAACAACTCCTACGCATGTACCATGTGCCTTGGCAAAGCGTTTGGTATCTGTGCCGCTAAGCAACTCAGCTATCATCAATGCAGTATCTTCATCCAAAACCGATGTGATAACCTGCGTTTCGGGGTCACCAAAACGGGCGTTAAATTCTATAACATAAGGGCCAGAGCTTGTAAGCATAAGTCCTGTGTACAGTACTCCGTTAAATTGAGCGTTTTGTTGTTCCAGGGCCGATAAGGTAGGTTCAACAATGGTTGTAATAGTTTGCTGAACCAGTTCAGGTGTTACGAAGGGAACAGGCGTATACGCGCCCATGCCTCCTGTATTTAAGCCAGTATCTCCTGTACCTTGGCGCTTGAAATCTTGTGCGCAGGGTAAATAGATACGACTATTGCCATATACAAGGGTAAAGAACGAAAACTCAGGACCTTCAAGGAATTCTTCAAGAACCACTTTTGTTTGGCTTCCAAACTCATGAAGTGTAAATATCTCCTGAAGTGCCTGATCGGCGTCGTGTAACGTACGCGCAATAATAACACCTTTACCTGCTGCTGGACCGTCGGCTTTAATAACAATAGGGACAAAATGAGACGAAGTGACACAGTATTTTTTTACAGCATCTAATGCACTCTCATAAGATGTGTGAACTGAATATTTTGCCGTAGGAATGTGATGCGCTTCCATCAAGTCTTTAGCAAATGATTTTGATGATTCTATTTGTGCAGCTTTTTGAGTTGGACCAAAAATTTTAAGCCCGCGTGCCTCAAAATAATCAACAATGCCAGAAAAGAGAGGTAACTCGGGTCCAACAAATGTCCAATCGATGTTATGTTGTACGCAAAAATCGGCTAATCCCTTAAAGTCATCTTGAGGAATTGGAACACATGATATCTTTTCAGCGCACATGCCTGGATTACCAGGTGCGCAAAAAACGTGTGCCACGTGAGGCGACTTCGCAAACGAGCGCGCTAAGGCGTGTTCGCGTCCACCAGAACCTACAACCAATATGTCCATGAGACATCCTTTCGTGCTTCGTGTGCTTCGTGTGCTTCGTACGCGATATATTACGCACTCACGAGTTCATCAGTATCAAGCGTACTTTTACAGGCAATTTTTATCAAAACAGAAGGGTACAACAAATGCTCTGCTTCATGAATACGCGCTTCAAAACTATCAAGAGTATCATTGTCAAAGCGAGGAACTTGCACTTGGCTTATAACTGTTCCTGTGTCTATTCCCTCGTCAATGTAATGAACGGTTACCCCTGAAATCTTTACTTTTGCAGCAAAAGCATCTGCGATAGCTGTAGCTCCTGGAAAAGAGGGTAAAAGCGCAGGATGAATATTGATGATTTTTTGAGGGAATGCGTCCAACATAGGTTTATGTAAAATACGCATATAGCCTGCCAATGCCACAAAATCTATTTTATAGCGCTTGCAAAGTGCAACAAGAGCTTGCTCGTAATCTGCACGCGTTGCAAAATCACAAGGAGAGAAAACCTCAAGAGGAACACCTAATTTTTTAGCGCGCGTACACACATACGCATGTGGGTTGTCACAAAAAAGAAGCGCGATTTCTAAAACACGCGTTTGACGACAACAGATATCATAGATAGCTTCAAAATTTGTTCCAGAACCCGATGCAAAAACAGCAAGTTTCATAACTTAGTGCTCCTCAGAGGTCTTGGCGTCTATAACAATTTGTGGTCTATCTTGTAAATATACAGACGAGGTGCGTTCTATGGAGTCAGCTTTCTCTACACAACCAATCACAAACGCCTGTTCACCTGCGGTTTTAAGAGCGTCCATTACCTTTTGGACATCGCCTTTACCCACAGAAAGGACAAGACCAATGCCCATATTAAAATATTCAAACATAGACGCATACTCAAGATTACCTTGCTCTTGAAGCATGGTAAAGACGGCTGGTTTTTCCCATGATCCATCGTATATATGCGCTCGCAAATCGCTTGGCAACATACGCGGAATGTTTTCCACAAATCCGCCGCCTGTGATATGAGAAATCCCGTGAATAAGCCCTTGCTGTACAAGCGGAAGAACGCTTTTTACATAGATTTTAGTAGGCTCCAAAAGCTCAGGATGTTGCGATAGCGATTGACCTAAAATAGAGCGAACAAGACTAAATCCATTTGAATGTACACCCGAAGAAGCTAATCCTACAAGTACATCACCCTCATGCACCAGCGACGTATGCAAAAGCGCACGACGCTCGGCAATACCCACACAAAAACCTGCTAAATCAAACTCATCTGATTCATACAGACCAGGCATCTCTGCCATTTCGCCACCAATAAGCGCAGCGCCTGCTTGTTTACATCCCTCACACACGCCTTTAACCAACGCTTCCATACGTTCAGGCGAGTTTTTGCCCACACTTATGTAATCGAGGAAAAACAGGGGCTCAGCACCTTGTGCAAGAACATCGTTTACGCACATAGCAACACAGTCTATGCCAACAGTATCGAGTCGATTAAGTTGCTTTGCTAACAGGATTTTAGTACCAACACCATCGGTTCCCGAAACTAAAACGGGGTCATCAAAGTGAAAGTCTTTAAGCGAAAATAAACCAGCAAATCCGCCCAAATCACCCAAAACTTCTTTTCGATATGTAGCATGAACATGCTTTTTTATACGAGATACGGCTTCATATCCTGCCTCTACATCAACACCTGCTTGAGAATATGCATTTTGGCTCATAAGAATCCTTTCCATTTGGAATGCAAAACACATCGTACATGCATGCCTGTGTTATTGAACACGATCGGTAATATGCGAAGCATGTTTAAGCGGCACTTGATTTACCTCGGCAAGTGAGGCTTTGTAATCCTGCTCGTAGTCAAACAAGCGTGTTGGATAATCACCGTTAAAGTACGCCATGCACAAACCTTGATACGGAGCATCTACATGCAGATCAATCGCTTTAATAAGACCTTGCTCACTTAAATACGCAAGTGATGTTGCTCCAATAAAGGACCTAATGTATTCAAGGCTGTGACCTGCTGCAATAAGCTCACGCGTATCCGAAATATTAATTCCATAAAAACACGGATATTTAAGAGCGGGACTCGCAATGCGTACGTGCACTTCACGCGCGCCAGCTTCAAAGAGCAGCGCAACGATTAAACGCGAGGTAGTGCCACGCACAATTGAATCATCAACCATCACGATGCTTTTACCTTCAACGATCTTGCGCACCGCCGATAACTTCATGCGTACGCCTCGCCTACGTTCGTCTTGAGTAGGCTGTATAAACGTTCTGCCAATATACTGATTTTTAACGAGCCCCATTTCGTTAGGCAAGCCCGATGCTTCAGCATAGCCCATAGCTGCAGAAAGCGAAGAATTGGGTACACCTATCACCAAATCGGCCTGCGAACACGGAGCCTCGTGCGCAAGAATTTCGCCAGAGCGTTTGCGCGCCGTGTGAACGCATACATCGTGAATAACTGAATCGGGTCGCGCAAAGTAGATATACTCCATCGCACAAATTGCCTGCTGATGGTGGCTGGTATAATATTCGCGCGTAACCTGACCGTCTTTAATAAATACCACTTCACCAGGCTCAACATCAAATAAAAATGATGCACCAATTTGATTAAGTGCGCACGATTCGCTTGCCATACAATATGCACCATCGCCCAGTTTTCCTACAACCAAAGGTCTAAAACCGCAGGGGTCACAGGCGCCAATCAACTCATCATCCGTTGCTAAAATATAGGTAAATCCACCTTTTACCTGCAAAAGTGCGTCTTTTACCTGCTCGTGAAACGAGCTTTTTGAACTATGACGAATAAGATGCATTAAGATCTCTGAGTCACTGGTGGAATTAAAAATAGCTCCTTGGTCTTCAAGACGTTTTCGCAGTGTTGTGCTGTTTACAAGATTGCCGTTATGCGCAAGCGCTACATTTATATCCGAAAATCTGAATACAAATGGCTGAATATTATTAATTGATGCATCACCACAAGTTGAATAACGGACATGTCCTAATGCAATATCGCCCGGAAGTTCAGAGAAATCCTTACGCTGACAAAAAACTTCACTTACCAGCCCAAGACCACGTTTTTGATGAACACGCGGCTGCGCCGCTCCATCTTTATCGCGGTTAGTAAAGCTTACAATACCTGCGCCTTCCTGACCTCTATGCTGCAATGCAATAAGTCCAAAGAAACTCAAAAGGCTTGCATCACAGTGATGGTACACGCCAATAAGGCCACACTCTTCATGCGGCTCATCACGAGCAATGTCTTGATAATCGCAGCTTACAAGTTCGCCTGCCTGCGCGTCATATTCATGCATAAAAGTTGTTTCGGTCATATGATCTCCTGCTCCTACATGTGACGCGAAATAGTAGTTTCCCAGCAGCGCTTAAGCTCATCCACGGAAACACTCAGCTGCTCATCCAATGTGGTAATACGCAACTCTGCTTCATCGGTTACATAGCCTACCTGCTTAAATTGAGCTCCATAGGCTTGCTCAAACGCAGGACGCTTATCTGCAGGAACGCTTAAAACAAAACGCGATTGCGTTTCGGCAAATATGCACGGCGTATGCATATCAAGTGCAACCGTAGCTCCAACGCCATGCTCAAAGCAGCACTCGCTTAAAGCAACAGCCAATCCACCTTCGCTCACGTCGGTACATGCAGAAACAAAGCCATCTTTAATCGCGCGTAAAATGAGCTCTTGATTGCGCATTTCCGCCTCAAGATCAAAGGCAAAAAGCTTTCCACTTACACGTCCGCACTCAAGATTTTGCAGCTCAGATCCGTTAAAGTCGGCGTGCGTTGTGCCAAGCGTGTAAATTACATCACCGGCTGTTTTGAAATGTGAAGAAGTAATATGCGATAAATCTTCGATCAAGCCCACCATACCAATCATAGGAGTTGGCATAATAGCGTGGCCATTTGTCTCGTTATTAAGCGATACATTTCCCGAAACAACAGGCGTTTTAAGGGCAGAACACGCATCGCCAATACCACGCGCGCTTTCTTTAATCTCGTAGAATATCTCGGGGTCTTTTGGATTTCCAAAGTTTAGACAATCTGTAATTGCCAAAGGCTGAGCACCCGTTGCTACTAAATTGCGCGCAGCTTCGCAAACAGCAATTTGACCTCCCACAAAAGGATCAAGATAGATGTAGCGCGCGTTACAATCGGTGGTAGCGGCAAGCGCTTTATTAGTTCCACGAACACGAATAACCGCAGCTGATGAGCCTGGCCCCACAACCGTAGACGTACGTACCATGGTATCGTAGGTTTCGTATACACGCTTTTTAGAAGCGATGGTAGGAGTCGTCAACAAATTCTTAAGCGTCTGAATCGCATCGGTAAAGCAGGGCGTATACTGCTCTTGAGGCGCCTGCGCAATACGCTGAGGCTCGCGCGACTCATTTTCATATACAGGTGCATCTTCACTTAATGCATCAACAGGAATATCAGCAACCAGCTTGCCCTTGTGATACAGCTTATATTGGTGCCCTTCGCAAACTTCACCAATTTTTACCGCATCCAAGCTGTACTTTTTACAAATCTGAATAATTTTATCTTCGTGACCTTTTGCAACACATAAAAGCATACGCTCCTGAGATTCGGAGAGCATCATTTCGTATGGCGTCATATGTGTTTCGCGCTGAGGAACAAAATCAAGGTTGAGCTCCATGCCCATATGCGCTTTTGAAGCCATTTCCGAACTAGAAGAAACAAGGCCTGCTGCGCCCATGTCTTGAATACCTACCAACTCATTAGGACAGGTTGTAATGATATCTAAGCACGCTTCCAAAAGGAGCTTTTCCATAAAAGGATCTCCTACTTGAACAGCAGAACGCTTAGACTTTTTAGTGGTATCAAATTCCTCACTTGCAAACGTTGCACCGTGAATGCCGTCACGACCAGTTTTTGCGCCTACATAAATGATAGAATTTCCAGCTCCAGCTGCACGACCAAGCTTTAAGTCGCACGTTTTCATGAGGCCAACGCACATAACGTTAACCAGCGGATTTCCTTGATATGATTCATCAAAAGCAATTTCGCCGCCAACGGTTGGTATACCAATACAATTACCATACCCCGAAATACCATGAATAATTTCTTTGAACAAGTATTCTGTACGAGCGTTATCAAGCGAAGAAAATCTAAGCGAATCCAAAACGGCAATGGGACGCGCGCCCATGCTAAAAATATCGCGCAAAATACCGCCTACGCCAGTAGCCGCTCCTTCATAAGGCTCAACTGCAGACGGGTGATTGTGGCTTTCGGCCTTAAATACAACAGCTAATCCATCGCCAATGTCAACAACACCTGCGCCTTCACCTGGTCCTTGAATAACACGAGGGCCTTTTGTAGGAAAGGTACGCAAAACTGGTTTTGTATTCTTATATGAGCAGTGCTCGCTCCACATAACGGCAAACAAACCGCACTCCGTATAATTAGGCAATCTACCTAAAATCTTGCATGCATGATCGTATTCTTCTTCGGACATCGCCCAATCTTTATATACTTTTGTTTGACGAATTTCTTCACACGTAGGCTCTTTACCATAGGAACTCATGCATGTACCTCGTCTTTCTTAAATGCTGCAACCATTGATTTAAATACACAAAGACCGTCTTTGCCGCCTAAAAGCTCCTCAACAGCACGCTCGGGATGAGGCATCATGCCAATTACGTTGCCACGCTCGTTGGTGATACCTGCTATATTTGCAACAGAGCCGTTGGGATTTTCGCCTTCGTAGGTAAAAATTATTTGATTGTGAGCGCGCATAGATGCAAGCGTTTGCTCGTCGCAATAATAATTACCTTCACCATGAGCAATGGGAAGCGTGATAATTTGATCCTTTTTAAATGCCGAGGAAAATGCACTTGTATTGTTGACAACCCTTAATTTTTGCCACTTACAAACAAAATGTAAGTTAGTATTGCGCAAAAATGCGCCAGGCAAAAAGCCTGCCTCAACAAGAATCTGAAAACCGTTGCAAGTTCCTAAAACAAGTTTTCCTTCTTCAACAAAGCGCTTAACTTCGGACATGATAGGTGCAAAACGAGCAATTGCGCCGCTTCGTAGATAGTCGCCGTACGAAAAACCTCCCGGCAACATAACCGCATCAAATCCTTCAAGTGAAGTTTGTGAAGCGGGTACGTATTGTGCTTCTTCGCCCAAAACATCACGGAGCGCGCAAAGCATATCCATATCGCAGTTAGACCCTAAAAATTGAATAACGGCAAATTTCATACCCGCTCCTTTAGTGTGTATCCGCAGCTGAGGAATTGTTTTGCGTGCATTTTGTATCGGCAATTAACGTTGTTTCTCCAGTTGCGCTGTCATGATGCCAAATGGTATACACAAAACTTTCGGTGTTAACGTTTGCAAGTAATTTGTCGGCAATTTCTTCAACAACATTCACAGGATGTTCTTCGGTATCGTCAAGCGTCATCTCAAAATATTTGCCCTGACGCACGCTTTCCACCGAAGCATAATTCATCTGATGTACAGCCTTTTTAATTGCCTGACCTTGAGGATCTAAAATGGACTCTTTATAACTTACATAAATTTCTACGTTATACATCAAACAACCTATCTCTTAGTTGGGTTTAAGACAAAGCAGAACAAAGACGCTCGTAAACTGCTTTATAGAAGGGGATCATATCTTCGTCGGAGTTTCTAAAAATATCTTTATCAAAGCTCTCGTGCGTGTGTACATCCCAAAGTCTGCAGTTGTCAGGAGAAAACTCGTCTCCCAATACAACTTCTCCATCGGCATTTGTACCAAACTCGAGCTTAAAATCAACCAATATTAAACCAGCACGCTTAAAAAGTTCTGTGAGCAGCGTATTCACTTCTAGCGTAAGACGTTTAATTTCTTGCAGTTGAGCAGGGGTTGCCAAGTGCATAAACATCAAATTATCGTCTGTTAACAGCGGGTCATGCAAATCGTCGGATTTATAGTAAAACTCAATCATGCCGCCTTTAAACTCGGTGCCTTTTTCAATACCAAGACGTCGAACAATGCTTCCAGCTGCGAGGTTTCTTAACACAACTTCAAGCTCAAACATATCAAGTTTTTCAACAAGCTCTTCTGTATCGGAAATAATCTCTTTGAGATGGGTTTTAATGCCGTGATCAGCCAAATATGCAAAAATAAGACGCGTAATTTTTTGATTGAGCTCACCCTTACCAGCTATTTGCTCTTTTTTAGCACCATCACCTGCCGTTGCCTGATCTTTATAGACCATCCAAAGCATACGAGGGTCATCGGTTTCGTACATATCTTTTGCTTTTCCCACATAAGATAGTTTCCCCTTTTGCATGTACAATCCTTTCTCGCTGTACGTTTTGCCTTACCTACTTACACCATCTACATGTTTACCAGCAGTAACTTATAGCTACACATTATCTTTTGTCCAAATACCGCATTCGTCGAACGCTTTAAGCTGCTGCGTTGTGTCTTTGCACAATGCGGTAACATGCCCCATTTTGCGCGCGTAGCGAGCCTCACCCTTGCCATACAGATGATAATGCCAGTTAGCGTGCTCATTCATGCTGTTATAGGTGCCTTCAACGTGCTGACCAAGAACGTTCATCATAACAGCAGGTGAAAGCAGATGTGGCTGAGCTATGTGCATGCCACAGATGGCTCGTATATGCAGATCAAATTGCGAAAAATCGCAGGCTTCAATGGTGTAATGACCCGAATTATGCGGCCTGGGCGCAAGTTCGTTTATCATGATGGAGCCATCGTGTAACACAAACATCTCAACGCCTAAATCACCAACAAGATGTGCTGCATGGGCAATTTTGAGCGCTTCAGTACGTGCACGTGCGCGAATAGGTTCTGAAATGCGCGCTGGAACCACAGAAGCATGCAGAATATTGTGTTTATGAATATTTTCAGACGGCTCAAAAAGTGCCATGGTACCAAATGTATCGCCACACACCATAACCGAAATTTCGCACACAAAATCAATCCACGCTTCTAACAAACATACCTGCTGCTCAATAAGCTTTTGAGCTGTGTCTATATCATCTTTTGATCTAATGACTACCTGACCTTTACCGTCATATCCAAAACGAGATGTTTTAAGAACACACGGCATGCCCAAGCGCTCAATCCCCTCCTTCAAATCTTGCGGAGTAGCAACACGCGCATGAGGAGCAACTATGGTATGCGCGTCCAACAAAAAACGCCTCTCATCGAGGCGGTTTTGGCTTGCGCGTAGCAGTTTTGTTCCCTGAGGCAGATAGAGTGCTCCCTCGTGTTGCAAGGTGTCAAGCACACCTGTGTCAACATTTTCAAACTCATAGGTAATAACATCACATGCTTGGGCAAATGAACGCAGCGCTTCCACATCGCTATACTCATTTTGATAGTGAAAATCGCTTACCTGAGCTGCAGAGCAATTTTTTAGCGGATCAAGAATACCTACGCGATAGCCCATTTCTTTTGCAGATTGAGCAAGCATTTGACCAAGTTGACCGCCGCCTATGATTCCAATGGTTTGACCAGGAAGAATTTGTTTAGCAGGCGATGAGGCTATATCTATTGTATTAGTCAAGACTCTCACTCATTTCGCGCGCAGATAAATTAAGCTCGTGCCTATAGGCAGCGAGCTTTTCTGCAAGTTGATGATTTGTAATTGAAAGAATTTGTACGGCAAGAAGTCCTGCATTTTTTGCACCAGCCGCGCCAATTGCAAGCGTTGCAACCGGAATCCCTGCCGGCATTTGCACAATTGACAGCAATGAATCCATGCCGTGGAGTGCGTGAGTTTGCACAGGAACGCCCAAAACAGGAAGTGTAGTTTGAGCTGCAATCATCCCCGGTAAATGTGCGCTTCCTCCAGCGCCTGCAATAATAACCTTAATTCCATTTTTGCGCGCGGCAACTGCAAATTCACGCATTTCAAGCGGCATGCGATGTGCAGAAATTACTTGCTTGGAATAAGGAATATTAAAATCTTCCAGAATTTGGCAACTTAACTTCATGGTTTCCCAATCGGACTTACTGCCCATAACCACCGCAACGCAAGGTTGCGCGTCTGCGTTAGTTGCCGAAACAAACGATGCTTTAGTTTTGTCGCAAGACAAAACACGTACATCCGACATACCAGAACTTCCTTTCTGAACGCACCAAATGAAACGCTTTATAAAAGGTATAGCTCTGTAAAACATGATACCTACGTGCGCTTATGCACACAACGAGGCGTGAAGTGCGCCCGACTCATGTCCTACATTCACAATATAACGGGTTTTACGTACGTTTAGAATGCATGAAACATACAGTTAATAGTTAAGATATCTATAACAATAAATCTACACATACGCGCTCTTGCAATATTTTGTACAATAGCGATAGGCACAAATCGCACGGAGCTTTTGTGAACTCTTAAAATAAAACCGCAGGCCAGCTCAAGTACGCCACACCGTAAAGCGAGAAAATCATGGTAGACAAACGACTTTTAGCATTAGTCCCACAAGCAAAAAAAGAAATTGCAAAAACGGTAGCAGCACAATATATAGGTCTTATTGCTACCATCTGCTTTTCGGCCACACTGGCATACGCCCTAGCAGCTATGCTTGCGCACACAAGCATCGCTGTATATGCTTGCTTAGGTATTTGCGCGGTGGCAATCATATTAAAATGTGCTTCATCATACGCAACAGAGCTTTATTCGTTTAACGCGGCTTGCGACATTAAGCTTGTCTTAAGATCAAAGATTTATGAAAAACTGGTTCGCTTAGACGTAGCGTCAGCACAAAATATTTCAACAGCAGAACTGATACAAACTACCGTAGAAGGAACTGAGCAACTAGAGATATATTTTGGCAAATTTTTGCCGCAACTTGTGTATGCGTGTTTAGCGCCTCTTACGTTATTTGTGGTACTGGCGTTTGTAAACATAGTTGCAGCAGCCGCGCTTTTAGTATTTGTGCCTCTTATACCTGCAATTATTATGGTTATTCAATCAATTGCAAAACGCGTTATGGGCGCATACTGGAAATCCTATACAAATTTAGGCGATGTTTTTCTCGAAAATTTACAAGGTTTAGTAACACTTAAAATATACAATGCCGACAAAGCGCGTCATGAAACCATGAACGAACAAGCGCAGGATTTTCGGCGTGCAACCATGCGCCTGCTTAAAATGCAGTTGAATTCAATTATGGTGATGGATGTGGCAGCATTTGGAGGAGCTGTCGCTGGCATGAGCGTGGCGTTTTCCCAACTTTTGAACGGGTCGCTTGACGTATTTGGATTTTTGCTTATCGTCCTTTTATCTGCAGAGTTCTTTATACCCATGCGAACATTGGGCTCATATTTTCATATTGCCATGAACGGTATGAGTGCAAGCAACAAAATATTTACGTTTTTGAATACGCCCGAAACAAAGCGCGGAATACACGATTTACCTGTGCTTGCGCAAAAATCACCTATGAGTGGCGCATGCACCATTACATTTGATCACGTCAGCTTTGCATATCCTTTGCAAAACAATGCCAACAATGAAGCACCTGTAAACGTTTTACATGATGTATCGTTTACGCTTCCAGCTCATGGAATGATCGCCTTTGTTGGCGCAAGCGGAAGCGGAAAATCAACTATCGCACATCTTATTGCAGGAGCATACCCTCATTTTTCCGGCAGCATCATGCTCAACGGCCGCTCTATCAATGATATAAACGCAAACGCTTTATCGCGCACAATAACCACCGTCTCGGCGGAGAATTATATATTTAGCGGCACGATACGAGAAATGTTGTTGTTAGCAGATAGAAGTGCCTCTGACGAGCTGCTCTGGCATGTACTCAAACAGGCGCGCATTGCTGATTTTGTCCAATCACACGGCGGACTTGAAATGCATGTAGAAACGCAAGGAGCCAATCTTTCTGGTGGTCAAAAGCAGCGTTTGTGCTTTGCACGTGCACTTTTGCATAACAGCGCATACTACATTTTTGATGAAGCAACCAACAGCATAGATGTTGAATCAGAAGAACACCTCAATCACGCTATACAAGAACTTGCAACTACCAAGGGCGTGTTGGTTATTTCGCATCGATTGGTAAATGTTGTACCTGCTGACTGCATTTATGTACTAGATAAAGGCAAACTGGTAGGAAAAGGTACTCATACTGAATTGTTGGCTCATTGCTTGGCATATCAAACAATGTGGAAAACTCAACAAAAACTTGAACAAATTCGACAAGGAGAGCTGGCATAATGAGAGCGCAACAACATACAACAAATCCATCGCCTATACACCAGCGCAAACGCACAGCACTTTCATGCATACTTGCCATGTTAAAGCTTATACATTCATT
This sequence comes from Fannyhessea sp. C0108B2, assembly GCF_056583915.1. Taxonomy (NCBI): domain Bacteria; kingdom Bacillati; phylum Actinomycetota; class Coriobacteriia; order Coriobacteriales; family Atopobiaceae; genus Fannyhessea; species Fannyhessea sp. C0108B2. Next base: position 58,665 of record NZ_JBWPJQ010000005.1, read on the forward strand.
TATAGGCGTAGTTGCAGCAGCAACCGTATGCGGTATTCTTGGATTTTTGTGCGCTATTTTTATCCCTGTAGGCGCCCTTATTGGTTTGGGGATGGTGCTTCACCTTCCAAGCTCTAGCTTTGGGATGCACTCGGCGCAGACATCGCTTGCGTTAATTATTGCCATACTTATAGGCCTTGCACTCATGCGCGGAGCACTGCGTTATCTTGAACAACTTTGTAACCACTACATAGCTTTTAAGCTGCTTGCCGATATTCGTGACAAAGTTTTTGGCAAAATGAGAGAGCTTACTCCTGCTAAATTAAGTTCTTCTGATGCTGGCGATCTTATTTCACTTATTACCTCTGACGTTGAGTTGCTTGAAGTGTTCTACGCGCACACCATATCTCCGATTTTCATTGCTCTTATCGTGAGCGCAATCATGACCATACTTTTAGCTTGTATTCATCCCCTTTGTGGATTGGTTGCGTTAATTTCCTACGCCGTAACTGGTATTTTGTTACCTCTGTGGACATACAGACGCATGGGCAGCCTTGGAAAGCAGCTTCGTTCAAAAACTGCCACATTAAGCAACTGCGTGCTCGAAAATATACAGGGAGTTCGTGTTGCACGTCAGTTTTTAGCCAGCGACGTTAGAAAAGAGCACATGATACAAAAATCACATGAGCTACTCCAAGTTCAAAAGATTACAGCTGCTCAAACGGGGTGTGGCACATCGTTGGCTCATGCAGTAGTTATGCTGTGCAGTTTGTCTCAACTTGCCTTAACATACGCACTGGTAACTCATGAAATCATTCTGCCCCTTGACGGCATAATTGCCACGGGCATGTTATTTTCTTCTTTTGGACCCGTACTCGCATTGGCGAAGCTTGGTTCAACATTACAAGGCACCCTTGCTGCTGGAGAACGTGTGTTGTCATTGCTGGACGAGGCGCCCTTAGTGCACCAGGTTGTAGATGGATCTTGTGTTTTGTGCGGCAACGCAGTCGCACGAAACGTAAGCTTTTTGTATGACTGTCATCAAAATCCGGTTTTAGAGAATGTATCCTGCGATATACCACAAGGATCTATTGTGGGTATTACAGGAGCAAGTGGTTCGGGAAAATCAACATTATGCAGGCTTTTAATGCGCTTTTGGGATGTATCAAAAGGTGTTATTACTATTTCTAAAACACCCATCCAAGATATTACAACAACAAGCTTACGTTCTGGACAAGCGCTTGTTGAACAAGATACGTATCTTTTTCGTGAAAGTATAAAAGACAACATTAGGCTTGCGCGTCCAACAGCAAGCTTTGATGAGATTGTTCATGCTTGTAAACAAGCTTCATTGCACGATTTTATTATGAGCTTGCCTCACGGATATGACACGGTATTAACCCAAGGCTCAAGCTCACTATCAGGTGGACAGCGTCAGCGTATAGGTGTTGCCCGTGCATTCTTACATCAAGGCTCAATGTTGCTGCTTGACGAACCTACCAGCAATTTGGACGCGCTTAATGAAGCGCGCGTCCTTACAAGTATTAACCAAATTAAAAGAAAACGAACAATTGTGCTTATTTCGCACAGAACGTCTACGCTTAACTGCGCAGATAAGATCTATCATGTTGAGAGTGGAAAGCTTGTGTAACGAGCAACAAACAAACTATTGCGCAGGCACAAGCATAAAGCGTGTTCCTCGCCCAATAAGGTCAATAAGCTCTACATAGTGCTCGTCTACGTGTCCAATAACATTCACGCGCGCATCAGCTGGAAAATCGTTACGCAAAAGTTCAATTTCACCCTGATAGCGCATAAAATGTTTGTTATCCATCGTGATACAACCACGCTTGCGAAAAGTTGTACAAAAGGGCTCAATACCGTGCGAACCATTTGATTGATCCGAGGCATACCGGCGCGATTCTTCAAAACGCACAAGCCAGGAAGGGCTATCCTTCCTGCAGGTAAAAATCTTACGATACAAATATTCATAACCTGAGCGAAGCTTAGCTGGTATCACAAGCATATCTTGTTGTATAAAGGTATCTATCAGCGCTTGTTCATAATAAGAGATTTCGGGATCGGCGCAAAAAACCTCGTCAACCGCATAGCGTATATTCATTTGAACAAAAGACACATACGGCGAAAGCGTGCGCTGATGCTCAAGCGTGGGTAAGCCTTCTCGAAGTGGAATGCGCCTAACTTTATCCGCTGGGATAAACGCCATAATATGCATACCCAAGCGTTTTAAGGTGTCATTGCACTCATCAAAAAACGCACTATCCAAGCCAGTTAGCGGACGCGGATAAAAATTGTGCATTGCATATACCAAAGGATTTGACGAAGTTTGAGCAGATTGCACAATCAATTGCGCGTCATCAGGGCATATGGTAGAAGCATTTACAACGATAGGCATCGTTTTGGCCAAATCGGCAATTTCTTGTGGAGTTAACCCATCGTCGATACGTAAGGCCCACAAGCCCAGTGTTTGCTTTAACTCAAGAAAAGAGCTCATCTTAAAAATTTCAAGCGTTTTTGGAGAAACATCTGCAAGAATGCGCGCGTGTTTTGAACAGAGCAAAGCGCATAAATCTTTAACTTGCTGCGTATACGATGAGCAAAATTCTTCTTCTATATGGAGTGAGATAAATACACAAACACCACCTGCCGCACAAAGAGCGGCAGGCAGTTTTTTGGTTTTATTATATTCGGTTAAAGAAATCGCACATCCAAGTGGATTTTTATGCATTTGCGGCTTCCTCATTCTTTACCATAATATTTGTAATTACAAATCCCATGATATAAGAAACAACCAAACCAGCACCATAAGTTAAGACCGAAGCAATGGCACCGCCTTCACCAGCGGTCATAACAAACAACGCAAGCAAGCCAGAAGGACCCCAAGTTGTGGCTGCAACGCCCAAAGCCATAACAAGCGCGCCACCAAAACCTGCACCAAGGCCTGCAGAAATGAAAGGACGACCCATAGGTAAGGTAACACCATAGATTAAAGGCTCGCCAATTCCTAAGAAACCAGCAGGTAAAGCACCTTTAATTACGTTGCAGATACGTTTATTGCCACCGCGCTTTGCTTTAAGATAAATTGCAATTGCGGCACCAACCTGACCAGCACCAGCCATAGCAAGCGCAGGATACAAAGTAACATAGCCAAATTGTTCAAGCTGAATAGAGTAAATGGCAACAAGACCGTGATGCATACCCATAGCAACCAAAGGAAGGAACAGGGCAGTTGAAATATAACCAGCAATAATGCGTACAACAATTGACGAGCTCATGCAAAGTTGTTGTAATCCCATGCAAATACCCGAAGAAATAAATCCGCATAAAGGCATAACAATAAAAATATAAGGAATCAAGGTAACAATCAACGTTAAAACTGGAGTAAATACGATATCCAAAGAATCGGGCATTTTAGCGCGAATAGCTTTTTCGATTTTAACAAGCAGAAATACGCCCAAAACAGCAGCCAATACACCACCGCGACCAGAGCGCAAAATGGCATCCAACGGCTGAGTCTTATTAAACAAACCAACAACAGCAGAGATGTCGTTAATTGCTGGAAGACCAGTAATCATACCCAGCATACCACCTAAAATTGGAGTTCCTCCAAATTTTTCAGCAGCACGATAGCCTACCCATGCTGTTAGAAAAGCCAAAAATGACGTGTTAATAAGTCCTAAGAATGGAATCAACACCGAAAAGAACATGTCCGATTTCCATCCAGGATTAAGCTGCTGAATAAGAGACGAAAGACCAGCACACAAACCAGCGGCAATAACACCCGGAATAAGAGGAACAAAAATTTCGCCAAAAGTTTTAAGGATCAATCTTATGCGAGAGTCACTTTGCTGCGACTTAACAGCTTTTTTGTTGGCTTTCCAGTCGTTATCACAAGATAAGCCTTCTTCCGAAGTTGCAATACCCATAGCAGCACAGATATCAGCGCATTTACGGCATTTACCAGGTCCAACCACAATCTCAATATAATTTGTGCGGTCGTGAACAATGCCAAGCACGCCTTCAACATTTTTAAGTGCATCCTCATCTATTTTGGCATCATCTGCAACTTCAACACGTAAACGCGTCTGACAGTTTGTTGCCAAACGTACATTTTCTTTACCTCCCAAATGCACTAATACATTTTGTACCAGTTCCTCATTGGTCATGGTAGCCTCCCTTTCGTGAGCTTTACACTCTTTAATACCCTTATCACCCAATAATGCAAACACTCTATAGAGGTTATGCATAAGCGTTTGCAACTGATCAAGCTATGCTTGCGCAAGAGCTTCTCGAACATGTCCATGCGCACGTGAAAGTTTTTCTTCTGCTTGCGCGCGTGTAAATGAACCCAAAATCATCACGATCGCCAACTTACAGCTGCCCTGTGCTTCTTGAAGAACGCGAGCAGCGGTCTGGCTATCAACACCAGTAGCTTCGGTAACAATGTGATTGGCTCTAACTTTAAGTTTTTCGTTACTTTGTAAAACATCTACCATAAGGTTTTGATATGCTTTTCCAGACAAAATCATAGCTGTGGTAGAAATCATATTGAGCACAAGCTTTTGAGCAGTTCCCGATTTTAGGCGCGTTGAGCCTGTAAGAACTTCTGGCCCTACAACTGCCTCAATTGCAACATCAACAAGACGCGAGATTTCACAATCTTTGTTGCAGGTAATTGAAGCTGTAAAACATCCCTGTTGGCGAGCGTACGTAAGACCGCCAATAACGTAGGGAGTACGCCCGCTTGCCGCAAGACCAACAACTATATCGTCCGAGGTAAGATTGCGATTTTTAAGATCTAAAGCACCCAACTCTCGTGAATCTTCGGCGCCTTCTACCGCATCGATAAGAGCTGATTCCCCACCTGCGATAAGGCCGATAACAACATCTTTTGTAACACCAAATGTTGGAGGACACTCAGCTGCATCCAATACACCAAGCCTTCCGCTTGTTCCTGCTCCCATGTAAAAAATGCGATGATGTGAACTTATGGCCGTAGCACCACGCTGCGCAACTAAAGCAATTTTTTCAAGTTCAGGACGAATTGCCTGAGGAACGCGCGCATCTTCTTCGTTCATAATGGACGCGATCTGCAAGGCACTCATTTGATCAAGTCCCATTGTCCGAGGATTACGAGTTTCGGTTGTCATAGTGTCTAACTGTATGTCCACGTCATGCATCCTTTCAAAAAATTATGTGCTGACGTACTTGGCGTAATAAATGATTGTGCGTAATAAGTATTGCGCTCATAAATAGCACCGCACGCCTTCCTTGCTTTAAGTGTATTAAGACTTCACTTTATTTCAAGATTTGCGCGCAAGCGTGAAACTTTATTTCAACTTATGATTTTTCGGACTTTAAATTGTGCAGCACCAATAAGGCGTGATACGATTACGATTATAAGAAAGCGCAGGTAATATCCTATGAAAAATATTATAATTCGTTTACGAGAAAATATTGGATTCCTAAACCCTGCAGAAAAAGCTGTGGCTCGATACGTGTTGCAATGCCCTCATGAAAGTAATCGCTTGTCGGTAAAGGCACTTGCTGCACGCTCATTTGTATCTCCGGCTGCAGTGGTTAGAATGTGTAAGTCTATTGGCTTTGAGGGCTTTAAAGAATTTAAGACCGAACTTACTCGAGAACTTGCAACCGAAAAGCTTATTCTTCCTCTTGATACCAAAGACATCAAACAAAACGATACGCCCGAAAGCATTATCAAAAAAATTACGCTCAAAAATATTCACTCTCTGTATGATGCGCTGCGTTTAATTGATCCAGAAACTATTGAAAAAGCCGTTGAACTTTTGCAAGCCTGCGACCGTATTTTATTGTTTGGACTTGGTGCTTCTCTTATTGCCGCCAAAGATGCTAATCTCAAATTTTTGCGCGTAAATAAAACTTGTTTAATTAACGATGACTGGCACCTTCAGCTTATAACAGCACGTAATAGCACCTCTCGAGACGTAGGAATAGTAATTTCATATTCAGGACAAACAGCAGAAACACTAACATGCGCCGAAATATTAAAGCACAATAATACTCCTATTATTGCGATAACACGTTGTATCGAATCGCCCATTTCAAAACTGGCCGATGTTTTGCTCTATACCACCAGTAATGAATCGCTTTTTAGAAGTGCTGCAATGAGTAGCAGAATTTCGCAGCTCAACATTATTGATATCTTATATACGGCATTTGCGGTAAGCGATTACGAGAAAAACTTTACCTATTTAAGTAAAACTCGTATTGTCAAACACATACCAAAGAACGAAAGGGAGGGAGAGCACCATGTTTAATGTGTTTAAACATTTGATTAAAACCAGCTCGTGCAAAAATCCGTTGGAGCACTCACCTGAAGCATCATCTTGTAATGAGCGCGCAGGCGCACAAGCAACACCAGATGTAACACATGACAGCGCTTCTGACAGCACGAGCACCGATATTATTGCCTGCTGTTCAGGTAAGCTCATTGATGCCGCCACGCTTCCCGATCCTGTTTTTGCACAGAAAATGCTGGGTGAAACATGTGCAATTGTCCCTCTTGAAGACACTATTACGGTGTGCTCGCCTTCCGATGGGAGCGTATCTGCTTTATTCCCAACGGGGCATGCTTTTGGCATTACGCGCCCCGATGGAGTTGAAATACTTGTCCATATAGGTATCAATACGGTTGAAGCTCATGGTGAAGGTTTGCGCGTTTTGGACGTACGCCAAGGCGATACAGTCAAGGCAGGAAAACCAATGGTAGAAGTTGATGTGAAGAAACTTTCCCAAACGTATAATATGAGCATTATGACTATTATTACCGACGCACAACAGCAGTCCATCAGCTTTAAAACCAGCGGCTCAGTAAATCAAGGAGACTCGATCGTTGCCTAGAAGGGCTGTCTTACACCGTATGGGTTGGAAACATAGGTATATCTGGATATAAATGTCATCTCCCTTTCTGAGGCCTCGGCAAGGGAGATGTGTTCTGTTCTATAATCTCTTATTTTGGCATATGTAAACCATAATCCAGAATAAGTTCTTCTGCTAAATTAATGTCTATTCCCAAATCAGTAATTACACCAGAGCGTAACAAACCCGTTATTGAAAGACTTTTTTTAACACCACAAGCGAGCAGCAAAACCCTTGGTATAAACTTTAAATCTTGAAGATGAAGACCCACCATTCTTTTCGATAATGCCGTTGATACCTCTTTGCCAAACCGATTGAAAAATGAGCATAAGATATTACCAGTAATATCTGCGTTTTGATATTCAGTAACTTCAGCGGATGTCATATAGCCGAACCTTTTGAGCGAAGATCCTTCATTTATCACATCAGGTGAGACTATCGCAAGCTCAACCGATCTCGCTTTATCAATCACATCTTTAATAAATACTGAATCCATAAGCATATGCGCCATTTGTGCGCTATCGACTACCGCAGGGGCATAAAAATACAAGAAACTTGTACTTAATTTCTCAGCAAGTTTGGAGGCAATGTAATTAGCATGATATTGAGGATTGTCTATACCAAAGCCACCAACAAGTGGAACAACGTGGCTTACAGACGTAGTTAGCGTGGGCAGAGAATTCACGATTTCGTAAATAGTTGAACCCCAACCTACACCGATAGTATTTGATTGCTCGAGCATCTTCTTCAAATTAGGTAGTAGGATTTGTGAAAGATTGTATTTAGTTTTTATATCTCCGTCATTTTGGCATATGACAACTGATTTAAGGTTATATAAATCACAAAGCTTACTGGTAAGATAAGCATATCGATCATTAGGTCGCCTAAGCGATATACCAACCACGCCATAATCAACGGCCTCTTTAAGTAATTTTGCAACGGTTGGCCTTGTAATACCAAGATCGCCCGCAATTTCAGTTTGTGTCTTTCTGTCCTTATAATACATACGTGCAACTTCATATAAAAAGATATCTCTATTGTACATGGAAAAATACCCCACCCTATTTGAGTAATACTTGAGCATAATTTTACACATGTAAATTAAATACCGCCCGTACTTTAAAGATTAGCATAATGAAGTTTTTGATGATAACGTGAATCATGAGGATTTCCTTATAAGTTAAGGCATGTTAGCTGTTGGGAGGTAAAAATGAGCTATGAAGATGCTTGCCAAGATATAATTAAAGGAGTTGGCGGCGTAAACAATATTAAAACCTTTGTACACTGCGCCACACGATTACGCTTCACTCTTGACGATGTGAACAAACTTAATAAAAAAGAGATAAATTCTATCTCGGAAGTTATGGGAATCGCAGAGGGAAGTGGACAGATTCAACTTATTGTTGGGGCAGATAAAGTAAACGAAATGTCTCGTCTAATTGAGCTGTCGATAAATAAACAGCAATCTTTAGATGCTCATGAAAACCCCGAAAACAATAAAGTTTGTCAACACAATGAGGATATGCCAATTCATAAAAAATTTAGTACTATATTAATGAATCTTTTAAATGGTTTTTCCCAGATTTTGACGCCTCTCGTTCCAGCACTTGCCGCTGCTGGTATGTTAAAAGTTGTTTTGTTAATGCTATCGAAAATAGGACTATTATCGCCTACTGATCCAACTTATTCAGTTTTAAACTTAATAAGCGATTCTATATTTTACTTTATGCCCCTCATAACGGCCTTTTTATCAGCCAAGTATTTCAAAACAGATCTGGTTCTCGCCACTGTTTGTGCAGGCGTTCTCATCCATCCGACCTTTATAAAATTATTGAGCGAACAGTCGCTTTTATTTTTAGGAATACCTGTTGCTAAGGTTAATTATAGCGGCACTATTTTACCCATTATTGTAATGGTTTGGGTTTTATCGAAAATCGAACCTATAGCAGACAAGCTTTCACCTAAAATAATAAAGATTTTTATTAAACCCCTGATTGAGATGCTTATAATAGTGCCTCTGACTTTATGGTTACTAGGCCCAATCGGCAATTGGGTTGGACAAGGTCTGGGAGATCTCGTAACGATTATGTATGATAAAGTTGGCTGGCTGGCGGTAGGTATTCTTGGTGGTCTTCTTCCATTTTGCGTGCTTACTGGGCTTAACCGCGCTCTTACACCGCTTAGTATTCAAATATATACAACCTTAGGTTATGAGCCATTATTCCGTACTGCCTACATAGCAGGCAATATGACTCAAGGTGCCGCAGCGTTGGCAATTGCATTTAAAACAAAAAATAAAAGATTTAAACAGATTGCTTTCTCAGCTGCTTTCACTACGCTTTTAAGTGGGATAACTGAGCCTTCCTTATTTGGAGTAATACTTAAAGCAAAAAGATCTCTTATAGCGGTATTTCTAGGAGGAGTAATCGGAGGTGTATACACAGGACTAACGGGTGTCAAAGCTTATGCAATGGCTGTTCCTGGATTCCTCTCGTTACCAATGTTTATTGGGGATAACCCGTATAATTTTATTAATGCTGTAATAGGTTTTATTATCTCAATTATTGCAACATTTGTATTGACGCTTATTATTGGTTTTGATGACATAAAAGAATTTGACTCAGACACGCAATGATCATCTTTTTATACACTTTTGATTAGCAAGTTCTGAAAGGAAAATAGTCATGTTTTATGCTGATTTACATATTCATACATACTATAGTGATGGTCTTTTCAGTCCAAATAAAGTTTTGTATATGGCAAAAGAAAACCAGGTCAAAGTTGTTGCAATTACCGATCATGATACACTCTTCCATCTTGATATGTGTCAAGATATAGCAGATGGCTACGATATTAAGCTTATACGTGGCGTTGAGCTAAGTTGCTATAATTCATGTGCTAAAAAGAAGGTGCATATTATTGGCCTTGGTATTACCGGCAAAACACCGCAACTTAATAAAATAACTGCTCAAATACGCGAAGGCCGAAACGCTTGTCATAGGATAATAATCGATGAACTTAAAAAAGCTGGTTACGATATAGACTATGAATACGTGTTGAGTTTTTCTCATTCACAAACGGTTTCGAAGATTCACATTTTTAAAGCACTGCAAAACAAGTATCCAAATATAGATGAAAGTTTTTATAAGCAACATTTTATGAAAACGAAACACACCTCAGCAGATGATTTAATGAGCTACGTTGATGTTGAGCAAGGAATTCAAGCTATTTTACATGATGGTGGAATTCCAATCCTAGCGCATCCAAACTTTTATGATAGTTTTCCCGATGTGAAAACATATGTTGATTTTGGCCTGCAAGGAATAGAAATTTCTCACGTAACTATGAACGAAAATGACTGTGCAAAAGCAAGAGAATTTGCAAAAACTTATGGTTTAAAAGTAAGTGGCGGTAGTGATTATCACCCCTTTAAAAGCTATCCGTCAGAAATAGGTGAGTATGGGATATCTGAAAAGGATTGTTACGAATTACTATCGATAATCTCATAAGACGCTTAACTATATAGACGCGGCGCACCATTGATACTATACGTTCGTGGTGCGCCAGTCTTAACTAATATTTATTTTCTCTCTTTGAGTGAGCTTGATTCACTATTGAAATTTAAGATAATAGTCTGTTTACCTTAATCGCACCTTAATGAATTTAATTTATCGCAGAATGCTAAACGTAGTACCACGTAGTTATCTAAGGAAGCTGTTTGATTGCCCAGCATAACAGAGATACCTTCAACCCAAGACAAGACATCCTCAAATCCATCATTCATAATATGTCATACAGTAGCGACAAATTGGTTATTAACTGTAAATGCCATTTAAGAGATACTTAATTTAGTTAGATATTCATTACGCTGTTTGTCTTGAATATCTACAAGTAATTCTATTAGGCGTAACAGCAGGCTGTATAGGAGGTAAGTATATGTCAAAATCCATTGTTGCCGTAACCAATTGTCCTGCAGGCATTGCCCATACATATATGGTTGCCGAGGCTATAAAAAATACGGCCGAGGCGGCGGGTTATAAAGTAAACGTCGAAACGCAGGGCGCCAATGGCGTAGAACATAAACTTACTGCTGAGCAAATCAAGCAGGCAGATTATGTTATCCTCGCTCTTGGCAAAGGAATGAGCGACGAAGAACGAGTTCGTTTTGACAGCAAAAAAGTAATAGAGTTGCCCGTATCAAAAGCATTCAAAGAGCTTGATACCATCTTTAAAAATTTGGATGCTAATGCTCATGTATACCGCGCAACAAACGTTGATCTCGGCGGACGAGCTGGCAATGATACAAACGTAAACAATCTTTTAGCTCATTTAATGGCTGGAGTGTCAGGAGCCTTGCCTTTTGTTATTGGTGGCGGTCTCCTTATGGCCATAGGCTCAATCATGGCTCAATTTGGAGCACCAAATTTACCACCAGCAGATGGGCAAACCGCAAGTATTGCATGGATTCTTAACGAAATCGGTGGACTTGGTTTCTCATTCATGGTTCCAATTATGGGTGGTTATATCGCAAAATCCATAGGTGGTAAACCTGCACTTGCGCCAGCTTTTATCTGCTCATATCTTGCAAATAGTCCAAAGATTCTTGGAACACCAACAAGCGCAGGATTTTTGGGTGCTGTTTTGATTGGTTTACTCGTTGGACATTTTGCGCTCTTATTAAAATCAATAAAACTGCCAAAGAATGTTCAGGGATTAATGGGCTTCTTGATTATCCCATTTATAAGCCTGCTTTTATTTGGCCTGCTTACCTATTATATTATCGGACCAATTGCCGCAAGTGTTATGGCCGCATTGGTGAACATGCTTCAAACGATACCCCCTGAAGCAAAATTTATTGCAGCGTTCCTTGTTGGTGCAATGCTTGCATTTGATATGGGTGGCCCTGTTAATAAAGCAGCTTGGTTCTTCTCATTCTCGCTGGTTTCAACGGGTATTTATGAATGGTACGGAATCGTAGGTGTTGTAACATTGCTGCCTCCTATGGCTGCAGCTATAGCCACCTGGATTAAGCCTACACTTTTTACGTCTGCCGAACGCGATGCTGCATGGCCTGCGCTTATCGTAGGAGCAACAACAGCAACCGAGCCTGCAATACCTTATGCGCTCGCAGCTCCACTTCCTATGATTTCAGCAAATGTTCTTAGTGGAGGAATTGCTGGCATTGCTTCTATGGCACTTGGTGTTCAGCGTTTAGCACCTGGTATTGGCGTGTTTGATCCTTTGTTGGGACTCATCACTCCAGCTCCCAATTACTATGTTGCGTTAATAATAGGTCTCGTTTTAAATGTTGTATTTGTTATTGTCTTTAAATCAGCATGGTTAAAACGTCGTAACGCTAGCAACAATTCTTAAGCCGTTATACAGCGCACGCGAATCTATTGTTTTTATTCGTGTGCGCTGTTAGCCATGTGATATATTCATCCATAAGCCTACGGTCGCTTTGTTTCGCAGAAACATAGCTTTTAACACATTGGATAGACGGATAAAAATGATGAACATTGACTTTGATTCCCCTATTGATCGTCATAACACATACAGCACACAATGGGACTACATTGCCGATCGCTTTGGTCGTAATGATATAATCCCCTTTTCAATTTCAGATACAGATTTTGCAGTACCTCCTGAAATTATCGAAACATTGAATGAACGCCTTAAGCACCCCATATTTGGATATACACGATGGAATCATGATGATTTTAAAAAACCCATTGCTACGTGGTTTATGCAACGCGGGGGTTCTTATGTTGACACCAACTGGATAGTTTATTCACCAAGTGTTATATGGACACTTGCAACGCTCATACGCATGCTGTCTGAACCCGGCGATTCAGTGGCGGTATTTAATCCAATGTATGATGCGTTCTTTAACACCATACAGTCAAATCAAAGAAAAATATGCCCCGTACAGCTCAACGCTTCAAATAATATTTTTACTTTTGACCAGAATGACTTATTCAAGGCATGCTCTGATCCAAACGTAAAATTACTCCTGCTTACAAATCCGCATAATCCAACTGGTAAAGTATTTACAAAAGACGAGCTCAAAGCAATTGTATCAATAGCCAAAGAAACCAATACTTTCATAATTTCTGATGACATACATCGTGATATTATTTTGCAAGATGTTCCATACTCACCAATCACAGATTACACAATAAAGCATGTTGCTCTGCTGTGTTCAGCATCTAAAACTTTTAATATACCTGGCCTTATTGGTTCATATGCATTTTTACCTGACAATGATGTAAAAGATTCATTTTTATATGAACTCAAACAAAAAAACGCTTTATCAAGTGTAAGTATTTTTGGCATGTATGCACAAACAACTGCCTATACAAGCTGTGCCTACTACGTTGATGAACTTACAAACTATATAAAACTAAATATGAAATGCATCGAAACATATTTTAACGAACATTTGCCAAACATAAAGTTTATGATTCCACAGGCAACATATTTGGCATGGATTGATATCTCATCTCTGCATGTCACCTCTTTAGCGTTGCAACAAGCATGCGTTGACTATGGTAAAGTTGGCATCATGAGTGGCTCAGTTTACGGCAATGATGCATTTATGCGCATGTGTGTTGGTTGCCCAAGGTCTAAGCTCTTACAAGGTCTTGATGGCTTTTATAAAGGAGTGAGGGGGTTATGCGGTTAAATAATCGTGAGAAGCGCCTTGTTGCATATCTTCGTACGCGCAATGTCAACGGAAAAGAACTTGCAGCAACCCTCAACGTTTCTCAACGTACAATTTTTAGAGACATAAGACACGCAAATAGTGTATTAAAGGCATGCGGAGCAGGATATATCGACACTTCATCGCACTATCATTTAGAAGTTGGATCGATCGCCGCGCTTGAACAGCTACTTGAAGATATATGTGATGAGCCAACCGAAGTACTACTTGTATTGCTGTGCTCCACGCATCCAACCATGCAACAACTTATCGAAAAAACTTTTTTATCCCCCACGCGCATACGTAATGCAATAAAGGTAATAAACGCTCAGTATAAGGCTGTTCTACAAATAAAACCGCGAACAGGTCATGGACTTGAAATGTGTTTTTATAAAATGCAAGCTGCGGATTTATTAGCTGCTCTTTTGGTAAAATATAAACATGCAAAGCATATCGTTTCTAAATATACGGTACACATGCCGTCTGCAGTAGGTCTGTTGCGCTGCGAAATTAATAATTATGAAGAATGCGTAAATAGCTGGGTTACGCCGCGACAAGTTATGCTTCAAGTGGAAGCAGCGCTCATTACCGCAGGTGTTGTCTCTCGAGAAGCACTTTATCAAAAGGAACGCATCAACGCTATTAAAGACTATTTTTGTAAAAAGAAAAATCTTTTTACTTGGCTAACCGCACATCGTGATGTTTTGGAACAAAAAGCTCATGACTTATTACATGCACACGGTATGTATAACAAAACGTTCGATTTAGAATCACGAATATTTGATCACATTGTTCGCGAAGCGCTCTTTCCCACCTTAATGAACGACGAATTTTTCACGCAAGCTGAAGAATTACAACGCAGTTACCCTTTCGAATTTGATTTTGCATATATGTATTGCGAATATCTTGAAGCACAGCGCAAGGACATGTTCGTTGTCCCCGAACTTTGTGCTTTATACGTAATAGGCACTCATGTAAATCTAACCAGTGCCCAAACGAATATTCTTCTTTTATGTACGCGTAAATCATTAGAACAGGTAAATTTATCAGTTATAAAACAAATTTTTATGGATTCAAATATTACAATTGTTAACACTTATTTAGAAGCTAAACAAATGTATTCTCATAAGAAATTTGATGTACTGATTTATGATGACTCGATTTCAATTTCAGATGTTACAGAACTGCCATGGGACTTTTCTTATCGGGGAATTATAAGAGAAGACGATTTACGTCTTTTACAAAAAAGATTGTTATATGCCAATTATTGTAAAACTATCACCCAAATGCTTCCTCAAGAACATTTTTGCATACTTACGACTTCTAACAAGCAGTACCAAGATGTGCTGCAAGAGGCACTGGGTCTTTTTATAAGCCGCAAATGTATGACAGAACAAGAAGGTAGAAGCATACAAAAACGAGAAACGCAATCAAACCGACTTTGTTTTAATACAATTGCTGTTCCGCACTGTGTAACGGAGGTATATTCAAATACATTTAGATTATTTGCAATTATGTTAGATCCGCCACTTTATGAAGACGAAGAAGAGATACGAATCATATTGATAGTGCTTGCAAGCGCTCATCAACAAGACAAAAATACGATTTTTTCTTATTTATACAAGGTATTTAGCATGCAAGAAAAATATCAGCAACCAATATCATATCAAGCTCTAATTAATTTTTTAGGTCAGGTGAAGCTGTAATGTATATCGAAAAAACCACTATAGAGCACTATATTGATGCTCATTGGAATGAAATCTTAGAAGACATTCAACAAATGGTAGTAATACCAAGCACAATGGATAAAGAACGCGCAACAAGTGGACAACCATGGGGTCCAGACGTAGCGCAGGCTCTCACCAAAATATTGAATATTGCTTCACGACTAGGCTTTGCTACACACAATTATGAGGGCTATGTTGGGTGCGCAGATCTAAAGCAAGCAACTTCTAACCGTAAAAACAAAAAGCAGATAGCCGTTTTTTCACATGTCGATACTGTCCCTGCTGGTGCTGGCTGGAGCTTTGAACCATACGCGCTTACAAAAAAGGACGGTTATTTATGCGGAAGAGGCGTTGTGGACGATAAAGGCCCATCAATTATTGCTCTGTGGGCAGCTCACTTTTTTACAGAGTACAAACAGGAAATAAATTCTGATTTACGCATCATATTTGGGACTAACGAAGAAAGCGGAATGGAAGATCTCAAGTATTACCGAGCCCATTTTGAAGATCCCTATTTTCTTTTTACTCCTGATTCATATTGGCCTGTTGTGATAGGAGAAAAAGGAACTTACAATGCAGAAATATCTTTTCCTTTAGTTAAGGATGGCCGCATTGTTAAATTCGAAGGGGGAACTGTCCGTAATGCAGTTGCGTCCGAAGCAGATGTAATAATACGTGGCCAAGCAGACAAACTTATAAAACAAGAAAATATTTCAATTACACAAGTAAGTACTGATAGCGTATGTCTACATGCTATAGGCATTGGCGGACATGCATCAGAGCCCCAAAAGACAAAAAGTGCGATCGGTATTCTTGTTGACTATCTTTATGACCATGGGATTTATACTGCACCAGAGAAAACGTGGCTTGAGTTGCAGAGAAAAATATATCATAAATGGGATGGCTCATTACTTAACATTGATGCAGTAGACGACATTTTTTCTCCTCTTACTATCATTAGTGGCGTTATTGGCACGCGTGATGGAAAACTCATTCAAAGTATTGACTGCAGATTTCCAAAATCGACAAATCCTGACGCCATTTATAAAAAGCTCAGTCAAACCTGTTCACAACATGGCGCTTTATTACAAGAAACACATCGTGGGCATTGTATGTTCGTAGACCCCAAACAAAAGGAGATTCAAATTCTTCTCTCCAGCTATCATGAATGGTCAGCCCCAGATGAGCAGCCAATTACTCTTGGCGGCGGAACCTATGCCAAACACTTTCCATATGCAGTTGCATTTGGACCAGAACACCTAGAAGACAGCAATACTCCATCATGGCTGGGAAGTATTCACGCGGCAAACGAAGGAATTTCAGAAAATGCCTTAAAGAAAGCACTGGCCATTTATATTACAGCACTTGGCGAATTGTTACGATAATAATTATGTAAGCTCTACACTGGGTGTAGTTCTTGAATTATTACACATGGCACTTTAAAACGGCTGATTTGCAAAATCCTAGCTGCATTGTTCAGTAAAAAAATTGCATATAAGCACGATTACCAGACTCCATGCAGCAGAACCGCAAAATCGAATCTATGCCCTGTTTTCTCTCATAAGGCACCGCAAAAACTGTGCCCCCTTACAAGATGATTTGTGTAAGGGGGCATATAAAACTATTCAAGTTGTTTATAGCTTTTGTTCGCCCATAAACGCACAAGTTAACAATTACTTGGTGTTTTTACGAGCTTTATTTTTACGCTTAATGCCAAAAGCGCCGCTCACCACCGCTAATGCACCTATTATCTTACGGGGAGAAAAAATGGTCGGGTTGACTGGATTCGAACCAGCGACCTCTCGGTCCCGAACCGAGCGCTCTACCAAGCTGAGCCACAACCCGACAAAACAAAACACATGATACAGCACATTAAACAGCTGTACGCGCGTGCTTACTGTATCAAAAAACGCGATTTAATCCAAGTGTCTTAGTAGAATATACCCACCAATTCCGCATTTTGGAAGCCTTTTGAGCAATTTCATCACAAATAGCAGAACTTTGGGCAAATGCAAAAACCGCACTTCCCGAACCCGTCACGCAAGGATGAGAAATGCCTTGCTGCACACGCAACCACGCCAAAACTTCGCGAATATCCGCGACGTGCTGGATAACGGCCTCGGCCAAGTTATTATACAAAAGCTCATTAAGTGCCAAAACATCGCCCACACGCAAAGCCTGAATAATCCTATCGGGCGATTGAGGCATAAATGATTGTATTCCTGCCTCTGGATTTAATTCTGGGCGTAACTCTTGGCTTAATTCTGGCTGTAACCTTATCTTAAGCTCTGAACCCGGCTCTGCCCCCGCCTCAGCCTGAACATATTCATCAAAAAGACGATATGCAACAGGGGTGCTCACTCCTGCCTGAGGACGAACGATAACGCAGGGAATTGAGGGTACATGTTCAAAAGATTCTTGCAGTGTTGCTCCAACACCATTTAAGTACGCAGGAATAGGGCGTAAAAAGAAGGCAACATCTGCACCAATAGATTGCGCCACGCGCACCACGCGCGCGTCAAGGGCATCTATCCCCCAAAATTTGCACAGCAACTTAATAGTGGTGGCTGCATCTGAGCTTGAGCCGCCCAAGCCAGCTTGCGCTGGAATATGTTTTTGTATAGTTACGGTATATGCTGGCTGTTTATGAAATGTTTGACACATAGCTTCAAGCGCGCGAAACGCCGTGTTATCCTTCATGGCAACATCAGGGCCTGCACCCATGACAACCGTATTTTGTTGAGCGTGCTCGTTATAGCTAAGAGTTACCATATCCGCCAGCTCAAGTGCAGCCATAACCGAGTCGGCACGATGATAACCACTTTCGCCAACGTTATGCGGATATATTCCTAAGTGAAGATTAATTTTTGCGTAAGCAGGCGCAACGTCTTGATACGATGCGCAACAAGTAACCGAATTATTCATACAAAACGATTACAGCGCCTAAAATTCTTCTACAACGCAGTCAAACAGGCGCTCTCCCGTATCGGCGTCAAAAAGCTCAACCGCACCCGTTAGCACATCAACATATTGAAACGATTGACGCTCAACACGGCCACGACGCTCTTCGGTTTCTACTACAAACAGTGACGGGTGAACTCCTACCAGCATGCCCATACGATCGACCACGCGCGATCTACCCATATTAGCTCGAACTTTAATGCGCTGCTGTTCAAGTGTTTTTAATTTTTCGCGAATATCCTCAACACGTAGACTAGAAGGTGTTAAACTATCCATACATGCCTCCACTCAATACAGGTAGCGCTTTGGATGTGCTGTTGTCTTAAACAGTTGCCGTAACAAGTTTGCGTTAGGAAAACATACACACGCTAACATTAGGTGCTGCGCGTGCCTAAATAAGTACCAGATAATGGGAATACACAAAGCTCAAAGAACCCAATCACTAGATTAGATTCTTTTGCTTGCATTTATAACACAAACTCGTACATAGCGACATAGCGCAAATCAGTATTGTATTACAGTTTGTGCATTTACGCAAAAAAACCGTAGTATTACCATACAAACCTGCAGACGAGCGTGTACAAACGCGCAACATTCATAAACTAGTTATCAGCACGCATATGCACAAGCAGCACAATATTCATGGATGGTCAAATCTAAGTTCTGTTAACGCGGACACTTACTCAGCGCGGCATCATCGGCAATTAGCACGCAATTATTGTGCAACTGCAAAATAGAGGCAGGACAATTTGGATTGATAGCGCCATAGCACATGTCATATACGGCATCAGCTTTATCTTCGCCGCTTGCAATAATCAAAATCATACGAGCATACATAATGGTTTGGATCCCCATCGTATATGCCTGACGAGGGACGTCTTCCTTACGCTCAAACAAACGGCTGTTTGCGTTAATAGTGCTTTCGGTAAGGTCTACACAATGCGTACCACACGAAAAATGATCGTCGGGCTCATTAAAACCAATGTGGCCATTACGACCAATACCCAACAACTGTAAATCGGGATAACCTGCCTTCTTGACCAGCTCATCATAAGAGCGGCAGGCGCTTTCGGCGTCTAAATTAGAACCGTCGGGAACATGCGTGTTGTTGATATCAATATTTATGTGGTCAAAGAAGTTTTTACGCATAAAATAGTGGTAACTTTGCACATCACTGTGAGAAAGACCACGATATTCATCCAAGTTATACGTAGAAACGCGCGAAAAATCGATGTCATCCTTTTTATACCATTGTGCCAGCTGATTATAGGTGCCTATAGGAGTGGTACCCGTTGCCAAACCTAAAACACAATTAGGCTTAAGAATGACCTGGGCGGAAATAACATTAGCAGCTTTACGGCTCATATCGTTGTAATTGAGCGTGCGAATAATCTTCATGAGGTCCTCCATAATCAACGCGCAAATCTGACAAGCAACAAAGGTTTTAACAGCAAAGATTGCGAGCGCCAAAGGCTCAGCAAAACGCCTTGTATACTTTTATTGTCGCGCAAGTAGGTAAAAAATTTAGCAACAATGAGTAACTGGTATTAAATTATACAGAAAATCCTTTTTAACTGGTATTTTATTTAATACCAGTTGCGAACGAAAGGCACGTGAGCTGTGAAGATTTCCATAAACACACGTGCGCTTTGATTGCAAAGCACAGCGTAATTGCAGAACGCTCGCACTACAATTGCAAAAAGCACGAACCAGCCAACACGGGCTATTGGAGCTTAAGCGCCAAATCTTCGAGCGCACGACGACGATGAGAAATTGCGTTTTTCTCGTCGGCAGAAAGTTGCGCCATAGACCTATGCGTTGCCTGGGCTGCATCGGGCAAAAAGAGCGGATCATATCCAAAACCTTGTGTTCCAATTTCTTCATGGGCAATATAACCCAAGCAATTGCCTTCACCTCTAAAAACTTGTTCAACCGAGGAGTCGCGCTCGCGCTTTATGAGCACAATAGAACAGTGAAAATGTGCGCGTCTGTGAGCATCGTCTACATCTTTTAAGGCTTCCAATAATTTTTTATTATTAGCTTTATCGTTACCGTGCTCGCCAGCATAACGCGCAGAATAAATACCAGGCGCGCCTGACAGAGCGTCTACGCATATTCCAGAATCATCAGCAAGTGCATACATACAACCAACCGCATCAAGCGCATGACGTGCTTTAATAACCGCGTTATCATAAAAAGTAGCGCCGTCTTCAACAGGATCATCAAAAGAGCCTAAGTCGTGAAGCGCCACAAAAGAAAACTGCGGAAGGACATGCTTAAGGATTGCTTCGATCTCGATAACTTTATGGGCATTGCCCGTTGCAACAACAATGGTAGATTTTGGATCAAAGTCAACAACGCTTGCCATACAAGCTCCTTTGCAACAAATTCACAAGGATATATCTTATCCTAACAAAGAATTAACACGGCAGTGAGCTCGCTAAAAATCAGCACAAGCGCTTAAAAATTGGTAACCGATTTTTGCAGTGCAAACAACTTAGTAAGCGCAGGCTCACTTGCATCAAGCAGTGCGTTAAGATCGTGGCGCGAAAGAGTTGCGCGCTCACCAGTACCTTGAATTTCAACGAGCCCACCGTCGTCGCGCATAACAACGTTGAGATCAACATCTGCATTGCTATCTTCGGGATAATCAAGGTCAACCAGCAGCTGTCCATGCACAATACCCATTGAAATTGCAGCCACTTGCCCCGTAAGTGGACAACGCGAAATCTTGTCGGCTTCAACCATCTTACGGCACGCGTCATGCAATGCCACCCACGCGCCCACAATTGACGCAGTGCGTGTACCGCCATCTGCTTGCAGTACGTCGCAATCAATAGTTATGGTGTGCTCGCCTAACTTAGAAAAATCAACAACCGAGCGAAGACTTCTGCCAATCAAACGCTCAATCTCCATCGAACGGCCTTTTCTCCCCTTGTATTCGCGCGGTGTTCTTCGTGTTGCCGAAGCAGGCAACATAGCATATTCTGCACTCACCCATCCCAGGTGAGATAATTTTCGCCAAGCAGGAAGAGTGTCTTCAACCGTTGCACTACAAAGCACGCGCGTATCTCCGCAGGTAATAAGGCACGAACCGTCGGCATACTTCATAACTTGACGCTCAAGCGTACAGGGGCGCGCCTCAAAGGCAGATCTTCCATACGAACGCGCGTGTACGCTATTGGATTTTTGCGAAATGGTTTGCACGCGCGTTTGGTCGCACGCCGCCAAGGATTTACCCTCTGGCAATGGGGACGTTAAAGAATTCTCTGTATTCATATATACTCACTTTAAAAAATTGCGGACACCAGTAGCAACTTTGCATAAAAGCGTATTTTATTTGTATAAAAGCGCTTTTCTATACATTATTTACTGGCTTTTTTGTATTCATCTAAGAAGTCGCCAAACATCGAGCGACTCTTTTTAATCTGACGGCCTACACTTTTTGCCGCTTTGGTATATTCTTGCGAACTGCTTACCTCATCAATTTTGTTATTAACTCGTTGGGCAAGCTTTTTACCTGCGTATTTTGCTTCGGCATATTTTTTACCCGCGTCAGCTGCCAACCCTTTAGAAAGTTCGGTTGATATTCCTTGCGTGTTTACCAGTACACGCCCTTTTTCACAAGACTCATAACTACTAAAAGGTATTTTAATGTGCCCAACTAAGCGCGAGGCAATTTTCCCATCGTCGATAATAAACGCTAAAACAGCTCTAGAACTGGCGTTAAGCGCCACGTCGCTAATATGGCCAATCATCTGCTTGTCCTGCGATACAACATCCATCCCTTGCCAAATGATGCAACTACCCCAATCAAGTGCTAAGCGCGAAAGAGCCGATTTTCCTAATTGGCGCATAGACGCATGAATATGCATTTCAGAACCTTGTAAATGGCACACATCTACGGGAACAAATATATCTTTACGCTTGAACATCCACAGCATGTCTGGTCGTTTAATAAGAAAGCCAACAAGCCTATCACCTGCAGGCGTAAACAGGGCAAAATGAACTTTACCCAACGGTTTTTTATGTTCAACCGTTACGCCGTTAGATGTTTTTGTGCGTATAATGTATGCTTTTTTATTCACACATTGCGAAATTCGTTCTATGCTCACGGCCTCTCACTTTCCCAAAGAAATCTAACAAAGATCATGCGACGCAACACATTACATGGATATACAAAAAGCGTAGCACTATCCATGCTACGCTTTACCATGATATCTGCATATATACTAGGCGTTAGCAGGTTCGGCCGACTCCACAACCTCTATATGAGCACCTTCACCCTCGTGATCCACAACCTGATGAACAGCCGCCGTTGAATTTGCAACAGCTTCAGAAAGCGAGTTGCGCAGCAAATCCATGCGCTCGCGCGCACGATCTACCTTAGCGCGAAGCTCGTCGGTAGTTGCGCTAATGGTTGGGCGCATAGCATCAAATTTATCGTTTACTAATGCTGAATTACGCTCATAGGAATCTCTTGCATTATCCCATGCATCATTAATTGCATCGGCGGCAAGCGCGCGACTCTCTTTGCCCGAACGAGGAGCCACTAAAATACCTACGGCAACTCCGGCAGCAACACCAACAATGCTACCAGCAATAAAACCCAGAGTTCCTTTTGCGCTCATATTTCCTCCTTGAAAGCCGAATATACAGTTATATTCAGGTTCATATGTAACGTAATAATCTCTCGCGATATTAGTGTAGCGCACTCATGGCAAAGTTGAAACATAAAAGTGCTTTTTCGTGCGTAAAAACCATGAGTACCGCCACGTATTTAGTTATAAATTAACTGATACGGTACTTGTCAGCACATGTAAAACACTTTTGGCACTCTATGCCTATTCTAGTTCAAACGCACCTGTATACAGTTGATAATATACTCCCTTAGCTAAAAGTAACTCGTCATGAGATCCGCGCTCAACGATACGGCCGTGATCCAATACCACAATCTCATCAGCGTTTCTCACGGTAGATAGCCGATGCGCAATAACAAAGGTTGTACGACCTCGCATAAGTGCATCCATACCCTTTTGCACCAATTCTTCGGTATGCGTATCAATAGAACTTGTTGCTTCATCCAAAATCATTACAGGAGGATTTGCTACTGCGGCGCGCGCGATAGCAAGCAACTGTCGCTGTCCTTGACTTAAATTAGAACCGTTGTCAGTAATGCGTGTTTCATAACCATCAGGCAAACGTTCTATAAAGGTATCAGCACCACTTAAATGAGCCGCCTGCATGCACTCTTCGTCGCTCGCGTCAAGACGCCCATACCTAATATTGTCTATAACTGTTCCTGTAAACAAATTTACATCTTGAAGTACGATGCCTAAAGATTTTCTTAGATCGTGTTTTTTTATCTTGGTCAGGTTAATACCATCGTAGTGTATTTTCCCATCCGCAACCTCATAAAATCTATTGAGCAGGTTGGTGATGGTTGTTTTACCAGCACCCGTAGCACCCACCAAAGCAATTTTATACCCAGGTTGTGCATGAATGGAAATATCGTGCAAAATGAGTCTATCGGGTTCATATGCAAAATCGAGGTTTTCCAGCAAAACGTCGCCACGTAAAGGCGTATAGGTAACTTCTTGGCTTGCGGTATGAGGATGTTTCCACGCCCAAAGGTTTGTGCACGTATCAACTTCGTGCACGCAAGATTGCCCGTTGGCGTCACACGCCTTATCTACGTTAACCAATGTCACATAGCCTTCGTCTTGTTCGGGTAGCTCATCGAGCAAGTGAAAAATACGAGATACTCCTGCAAAGCCCATCACAATCGAATTGATTTGGTGCGATATTTGCGCTATTTGCCCCACAAATTGCTTAGTGATGTTCAAAAACGGAATGACCACCGCCAGTGAGAGCGCCATGCCCGAAAGACTTACATTGGGTAGGTTATACAGCAGGCATATACCCCCTGCAAGTGCTACCATTACATAAGCAAGGTTCCCAATATTAAAAATAAGTGGTGGAAGCATATTTGCGGTTAAATTTGCTTTATGTGACACTACAAATAACTTTTCGTTTGCTTGGTCAAACGCCTCAAGACTTTGTGCTTCATGGGTAAATACCTTGATTTCTTTAAGGCCGTTCATGTACTCTTGCGCAAAACCCTCTACATTGCCTGTCTCGTTTTGTTGGGCAAGAAAATACCCCGCGCTCTTTTTGCCAACTATTTTTGTGACCGCAGCGGTGCAAGCGACGCCAAGAATTACCACTATCATCAATGATGCACTGTAATACAGCATAACCGCAGTTAAAGTTGCCATAGTAACCAGCGTCATGGCAACGTTAGGCAAGCTTTGCGAAAGCATTTGTCTAAGCGCGTCCACATCATTGGTGTACATAGACATAATGTCACCATGAGAACGTTTATCAAAATATGAAAGCGGCAAAGAGTCCATGTGCGAAAACATGAGCTTCCTAAGCTTATTGATGGTTGATTCGGTAAATACCGCGCAAAGTTGAGTGCCAATAGTAGTAGAAGAAAGAGCGCACACATACACACATATCAACGCGAAAATACTAGAACTTATATAAGGAATTGCCGCGTACCAATCGCCCGACTGCCAATATTTGGCTATGACATCTAAAATTTGCTGCATAAAGATAGGAGGAAGAGCAGAAATAACCGCACTGGTAAGTATGGTTAGTAGTATGCCTATAAACATATAGGGATAAAAATGAAATATCATAGACATGAGGCGCATAAAATTTGTGGTAAAAAGCATTAAATCTTTTTTATCATCTTCCGAATTCTTACGCTCATGTGAGGACACTATGCCTTCGTGCGAAGTGCGTTCAAGCTGCTCGGCGTCGTGCTTTTCATATGTTTGGTTATGCATTATTGATCGCCTCCTCATAAGATTCATGCGTTTGTGATAGGTGCGTTTCGCGATAAAATTCGCATTCTTGCATAAGGGTACTATGCGTACCAACTGCTAGAATCTCGCCCTTTTCCATTACAATAATTTTGTCAGCACCGCGCAAAGACGACGTGCGTTGTGCAATGATAATTTTTGTAGTAGCTGGCAACAAGCGCGCAAGTTCGGCTCGAATGTGCGCATCGGTTTTAGTATCAACAGCACTGGTTGAATCATCAAAAATCAAAATTTTTGGACGCTTAATAAGAGCTCGCGCAATTGACAAACGCTGCTTTTGACCTCCAGAAAAATTAGAGCCGCCCTGTTCAACAAAAGATTCAAGACCGTGCGGAAGCGTTTGGATAAATTCATCAGCACAAGACGCTTTACAAGCCGACATAATTTCTTGGTCATCTGCCAAAGGATTACCCCAGCGCAAATTATCTTTAATAGTGCCTCTAAAAAGCAAACTTTTTTGCAAAACGTATCCAATGTTTTTACGCAAAGATGTTATATCGTATTCGCGAACATTATGACCGCCTACCAGCACTTCTCCTTCGGTAGCGTCATACATACGCGCAATAAGTTGAATGAGCGTAGTTTTTGCAGATCCAGTCATGCCCAAAATGCCCACCGTTTCGCCTGAATGTATGTCTACCGAAACATTCTTGAGCGCTCTATGCCGCGAAGTAGGCGTATATCTAAATGAAACATTACGAAAAGAAATAGACCCATCAGGCACGTGCATGATTGGAGCAGGCGGATTTGTAATGTTGTTCTGCTGTTGAAGAACCTCACAAATACGCAAAGCGCTTTCTTCGGATATTACGATTGCAATAAACACAAACGAAAGCATAAGAAAACCAATAAGAATTTGAAAGCCATAGGTAATAAGCGCTGAAAGCTGACCTATATCAAGGTTGGTGCCTCGTGTTGAAATAATTGCATAGCTACCAAAAAATAGCACAAGCGTAAACATTGTATAACTTGCCATGCTCATAAGAGGAGCATTTAGTGACATTAATCGCGCGCCTTGTGTATAATCGCAGAATAAGTCATCAGCTGCAAAGGAGAATTTTTTTGCCTCGTGATCCTCGCGCGTAAAGCTCTTTACCACACGAATACCTAAAATATTTTCTTCGATAATTTGATTAAGGCGGTCATACTTAGGAAACACACGGCGAAAAATGCGCACGCCAAAGTATATAACTACAGCGAGCCCTACACACATAATAAGCGAAGTTCCCAGGTAAACCCATGCGCTCCAGCCAACCATTAAAACAGAGGCAACCAAAGCGGCACAAATAACCATAGGTGCCCTAATTGCTATCGTTAAGATCTGAATACCTGCAAACTGCACATTCATAACATCGGTAGTAAGACGAGTTACTAAACTGGAAGACGAGAATTTATCAATAATAGAAAAGGAAAAATGAAGCGTACTCTTAAAAATATCGTGGCGTAAATTTTTTGCCAAACCACACGCTGCATATGAGCTTGTGTAACCTGCTAACATGCCAAAAGCAAGTGACGCCAGGGAAATACAGGCCAATATACCTCCCATATACATAATGGTTTGAAGATTTGTTCCCTGTTTAATAGTATCGATAAGAAATGCCGTATAAAACGGAATAGAACATTCAAAAGCCACCTGTGCTACTACAAAAAGCGGCGTTAACAACGCAGGAACCGTGTATTCTCGCATGCTTTTAGTTAAAATTGAAACAATTTGAGTATTTGAATACGATAATTCAGTATTTTTTGCTGATGTAGCCATAAACCTCCCCTTTTTTATTTCAAAACATATTTGTTATGTGTCTGTAATTATTGAGAAAAATCTAAATATATTGGCTGACCGAATATGCACAACTTCGCGCAAGTACGCCATTCCAATACGCATAATACAAATAAATGATTATAAAAAGTATTTCCCTCACACAAAGATATGTGTGTAATTACGTATATAAATCTTAACCAAAAATTTTAGCGAATAACGCTAAACCATGCTTTTGCATAAAAAAGTCAGGATGCCATAAAACCTGCAATCTATGGCGCGGCGTGCGCAAACACTAACTTGGCAGCCATAAACAAGAGCTTACCGGTACGTTATGCATTTTGCGCTACGCATACGCACTGCAGACGGTGGACAAAACTGTGTGTAAGCCGCGTAGCTTATAGAGACGTTTAGCGAATTCTTCTAGAGCGAGGTAGCTTCATAGTACCGTCTAAGTCAGCGCGTTTTGAGCTGCCCATATTTTGACGAGACGTTTTCATATCTGCAGGTGCATCTTCTGCGCTTGCAGTACGAGAAGTTTCTTGTGGCGCAGGTGTTGGTTTTGATTCTATAGGCAACTCATCAGAAGCCTCAGCACTAGAATCTGAAACAGGCGACGCCGTGTCAACAGATTCTGTAGCAGCGGATTCTGTATCAGCAGGAGCTTTTTCGACAGGTTCGGCGTCTGTGTTCTCTACACTCTCTGCCTCATCATCAGCGTTTTCAACCACTGATACGTCGTGAGCGTTCTCAGACTGAGCGTCCGCGCCATCTGGGTTATCTTTGGTATCACCGTTGTGATCTGCAACGTCGCTTGCCTCGACATTGTCACAAGCTACGTCGTCGCTTGCTTCGGCATTGTCACAAGTCTCGGCGTCGCTATTATCTTCTGCATTATCACAAGCAGCAGCACTGTCCTCAACAGACGTGCGTGCTTCAGGCGGCAGTTCAAGTTCGGAAGGCAGAGAATCTATAAGTGCACACAAACCCGAAACAATAGCCTCAACATTTGGCTTAGTACCACGGGCACCACCAAAAGCCCAATTCATAATCCAAATTGCGCTCGAAAAAGCCGCGGTTACCAAAACATCATCATTGCATATAAATTCAAGCGTATATGTGCGCGTATCCTCCTGAGCAATAAAGGTTTTACCTGCACTGATATCTCCCGCAAGATTAGTTTGTGCCAAAAGTTCAACGCATACATGTTCAAGAAGGTGCGCAAGCTCGGTATTTCCCATAACATCTTTGAACGTGTCGGACGCATCGCCCATGCAAACATGGTTAATAATAGCTGGAAACAGATTGTAAATGCGCGTAGTTGCTTCAAGATCGTCGCACGTCATAAGAGGCGCTTTAGGGCTAAGCTCAATGGTGGCTACAAACTTTTTTGCGTCTATGGCCACTTTCTTAAGAGAAATTACAGATGACTGATAAGAGCTTTTCATGGTAGTCCTTTCACCAAAACACAGCACCTATGCACAAACAAGACACGCACAAACCAATGCATAATTGCATATAAGCATAACACACACGCTTAAAAACGGCGCTGAATTTTATAAGTTCTGCGTGAGAGTTATAAGTTCTGTGCAAGCACACAAAAGAGGCATCAGCAAACAAACTACTTAGACGCGTCAGCATCTGTTGGCAGCTCAGGTGCAGGCGCTGGTTCTTGGGGTGCTATCACATGCAGGCGACAAATGCGCTTGCGACGAACCGATTGCACGCGAAATGTATAGCCTTCAACATGAAATACCGAACCTTGTTCTGGTAGACCATCGGCAATATCGAGAATAAAGCCTGCAACCGTTTCAAAACCCTCGCCGTCTTGTAGGGGCCAGCCCAGCTCGCGTGCATCATCAACCGAAAATCTTCCGTCTACGATCCACTCATGATCGTTGATTTTGGTTAAATACTTATTGTCGGGGTCAAACTCGTCTTCAATTTCGCCCACAATCTCTTCGACAATGTCCTCAATGGTAATAACGCCTGCAGTACCGCCATATTCATCTACCACAATTACCATTTGTTCGTGATTTTGGCGCATTTCCGAAAGAAGCGGAATAATATCTTTGGTGTCGGGAACAAACTCGGCCTTGCGCAGATAACCAACTACAGGGTTATCCATGCAATGTTCATCAACACACGGTCCTATCAGGTCTTTTATGTGTGCAATACCTACAATTCTATCTACATTTTCGTGATAAATGGGAATACGCGAATATCCCGTTTTTTGCATAACATCCAAAACCTCACCAAGCGTTGCGCTATCCTCTAAAACCGTTAGATCAACACGGGGAATCATCACCTCACGGGCAACAGTGTCTGCAAGATCAAAAATATCGTGGATCATTGACTTTTCTTCTTCGGACAGCTCGCCAGAATCTTTAACCAAATAGCGGATTTCGTCTTCGGATGCGTCTTGCCTGTTTTCACTTCCATGTATACCCAAAGCAGCGCAAACCGCCTGCGCGCTTAAGGATGTAAGCAGAACCAGAGGTTTACTGATAGTTAAAAAAGCAGCTATTGAGGACGACACGCGCTTTGCAATCTCTTCGGGGCGCGACAGGGCAATGCGCTTGGGAACCAACTCGCCTATAACGATAGAAAAATACGAAACAATAATCGTAATAAGCGCCGTGGCAAGCACATGCGACAGGTGTGGGGGCATTTTTTGATTGATAAGCAAACTTGCAAGAGGCTCAGATAAACTCGTAGCCGCCAACGCAGAGCTTAAAAACCCGAGCAAAGTAATTCCCACTTGAATTGCAGCTAAAAAATCTGCGTCATTTTGCGTAATTAAAAGCACACGAGCTGCACGCTTGTCGCCTTCTTGTGCTTCGTGCTCAATAAGTATGCGTTTAGCAGTAGAAAGTGCCATCTCGGCCATAGAAAAGTAACCATTTGCAATGGTTAAAAGAACCGTAACAACAATAGGCAGGATCGTATCCATACGAGCAGGCACACCTCTTAGACTTGAAAGGGCAGTGCAAAAACAGAGCCACAGACAGCTGATAATCAACTGTGCATGACTAATCATACCCAAAATCACAAAGTGTTTTCGGTACATCTTTGTACATCATACCATGAAACAATGCAAACGGTTGCTCCTACATGCGATAAGAGCAACCGTTCAAACAGGTACGAACTATTCACTGCGCACTATCGCTACGTGCCGTTGGCTGCTGAACACAACGCAAACAGATGACACGAGCGAGGCATGAACGCTGGCAAGAGCTCTAACGACCCTCGCTCCTACGACGCGCATACTCGTCGGCAAGTTTTTGTTGAATATCATGGGGTACCTGCTCATAACCCGAAACAGATAACTCATACTCGCCTGTACCGCGAGAAAGCGAGCGCAAGCGCGTTGCATAGTCTACAACTTCGGCATAAGGAACTGTTGCCTCGATAGTGGTACTACCTAGATATCCTTGAGCACGACATGCATCCATGCCTTCCACGCGTCCACGAGACGCGCTTATGTCGCCCATCACCGAGCCTGCGTAACTATCGGGAACCGTAATGCGCATGTGCGCCATTGGCTCAAGCAGAACCGCCTCTGCTTGCGAAACCGCTTTTTGGAACGCCAGACGCGCTGCCGTTTTGAATGCCATTTCGTTTGAATCTACTGGATGATACGAGCCTTCATATACGGCAACTTTAAGGTCAATCATCGGATAACCAGCCAAAACGCCTTCGTGCAAACACTCTTGCACTCCTTTGTCAATAGCTGGTATAAAGCCTCGCGGAATATGGCCTCCTACCACTTCGTCTATAAACTCGTAGCCTTTATCTGGATTAGGCTCAACACGAAGCCAGCAATCACCATACTGACCAGCGCCACCCGTTTGTTTTTTGTACCTTCCCTGGGCGGACGCCACGCGACGTATAGTTTCTCGATACGCAATACGCAATGCAACAACATGTGCATGCAAGCCCGTACGAGCTTCAAGGCGATCAAGCAGGACGGCAACTTGAGCCTCACCAATAGCCGACACGATGGTTTGACCTGTTTCTTCGTCGCGATCAACATGCAAAGTAGGGTCTGCAGCTGCACTTTTTTCGATGAACGCAAAAATCTTGCCCTCACTGCCTCGCTCATCTGGTTCGATGGCAACGCGGTACAGCGAATTGGGGAACCTAAACGAAGCCGCCTCTACTTTACCTGTAACAGAGAGGGTATCCCCTGTTTGGACATCTAATTTAGGAACAACGCACACATCGCCTGCTGCCACTTCTTTTACTTCGAGAAGCTCTTTTCCGCACATATGATACAGATGACCAAGGCGCTCTTTTTTACGCGTGCGCGCGCATATAAGCTCGCAAGATGGCGTAATCGTTCCTGCAAGAACCTTTACAAATGAAAGCCGCCCATTTTGTGCGTCGTTGAGTGATTTAAAAACAAATGCAACAGGGCGCGTATCATCAGGTGAAATATCAAGCTCTTCACCGTTGATAAGCGGAATCCGACCAAAATCACTCATGCTTGGGAACCACTCGTCAATTGCATTGAGAAGCGACGTAACGCCTTCTTCGCGAACACAAGCACCAGCAAATACGGGCACAAACGAGCGCGCCACCAGCGCCTTACCCAAAAGATTTTCAAGCTCTTCTTGCGTAACGGCTTCGCCCTCAAGATATTTCATCATAAGGTCGTCGTCGATTTCTACAACAAACTCTATGAGCTGCGCACGAGCGGCGTCAGCAGCAGCTTGATATGCTTGTGGAATATCGTCTTCGTGAATAACGCCGTCTTTAAGTGAGCGTGCGCGCATGTGAATAACATCAATAATGCCCAAAAAGTTTTCGCCCGAACCCATAGGCATAGTCACAGGAACCAAACGATCGCCATAGAGCTCGCGCGCGCGGTCAAGTGCTGTTTGCCAATCGGCATCCGAGCGATCCAAACGATTTATAAACAATGCCCGAGCAAGCGAGAGGTCTTGCGCAGCATACCACAAACGCGTGGTAATAGCACCAGGACCCGATGATGCATCAATAACAAAAACTGCTGTTTCTGCAGCGGAAAGCGCACCGTACGCGTCGCCCACAAAATCGGGGTAACACGGCGCATCAAGGACATTGATACGAGAGGAATTCCATGTAATGGGGGCAATCGTGGTTGAAATCGAAAAACCGCGCGCTCCTTCTTCACGGTCGTAGTCAAGTGTTGGTTTTGTACCAGCATGGCCGCCCAAACGCGAAGTTTTCCCACTTAAATGGAGTGCTGCTTCGGCGAGCATGGTTTTACCGACTCCACCTTGTCCAACAAGTGCCAAGTTTTTTACCTGCGATATTTCTTGTACCATACTTCCTCCTAGCAACATCTATTGGTGTTTGTGGTTGTGCATAAAGCGCGGAACAACACGGTTTTATCAAGCATGCGTAAGACCCAAACTTATATAAAACTGTCTTTTAGCATACGTAAATTGGCAACAAGCAACATCAACATATCGGGCAACGTCACAATATAGGGCATGAGCGTATAGAGCGTGATGAGCGGCTAGGAAAGAACGTGCTTAAATGCTTGCACAAAGCTCGTTGTGCGCAGGTAAGCTTGTGGTAAATTTGAGAGCCGTTGTGTGTTGGCGGCAGCTGTTATGCGCTGACTGTAGCTGTTATGTGCTGCCCGTTTTGCCAGAAGTCATTATGTATTGCCCGTAGCCGTTGTGTACCACATGCAGAATTTACCCGTAGCCGTTGTGTACCGCCCAAAGATTCAAGATGAATTTGGTGCAGACATTTAAGCAACTCAAACCGACATTTGAATAAATTACGATACAATTTCATTGTAAGTGAGGTTTTTGATACTTCGCGGTACCTAATCTGAACAGGACGGCTTAAAAACCCATGCAAAAACGCGCAAAAACACATAAGAAAACAGTTCCATCACACACCATAAACCAAGGTGCGCAAGGCAAGGGGAAAACGTGCCCAAAGCGTCCAAGCGCTGCTCACAAAAACGCAGATAAACAGGGTGGGCCGCGCAAACGGGCATCTGCTACTCGCGCTCGCGGCTATTGTGGTTGTGAATGGCTGGATATCCCCTATTCCGAACAGCTTATGCGTAAAGATGAATACATGCGTGAGCTTTTTGAGCCGCTCGTAACCCAGCAGGGTAAAAACTGTGCCGATCTCTTGCGCTCAATTGTGCCTATGAAGTGCACAAAAGACAGGACGCTCTGCGGCATACCGCGCTGTTTTAGGCACAAAGTAGCAACGCCCTTTGCACCGCTGTCTGTGCCTTTTGCTTCGCTCGCTTCAAAATCAAACAGCAAGGTGCAAACTAACGCGCGCACGTCAGGTATTGCCTGCGGCTTTTTTGAACCTGGAACTCACCATATTATCCCATGTGATTTTTGCCCGTCAGAAGTACCAGGCGCGCGCAAAATTCTCAATTTTATTGCAAAAGACGCAGCTCGTTTAGGCATTAAAGCGTATAACGAAAATACACAAATTGGAATACTGCGCCACGCTATTTTGCGTTATAGCAGAAGTTGCAACGAAATTATGCTTGTAATTGTTACGCGCACGCGAAATTTTGCACAAAAGAAGTTGCTGGTACAAGACATTTTATCGGCATTTCCTCATATTACAACCGTTGTGCAAAACGTAAATCCAAAAAATACTAATGCCATGCTTGGAAACTATAATGTTGTGTTGTTTGGCTCGGGTAAAATACACGACAAGCTGCTGGGATGCACCTTTGAGATAGGTCCTGTGAGTTTTTTCCAAACCAATCCAGAACAAACCGAAATTTTGTATCAAACTGCAATCGACGGTATTAAACGCGTCTGCAATACTGACAAGAGTGCCAACGATACCTGGAATTATGTGTCACACGGCACACCTATTAACAGCAAACGTTTAGACACATCTGGCTTAGAGCGCACGCGTGGAAAAGAGCAGCTGGCAACACAAGAACAAGCAGATCAACACATCATAAGGATTATGGACGCATATTGTGGATGCGGAACTATTGGTATTTGCGTGGCAAGTCAAATAAAAAACGCGGTCGTTATAGGATTTGACCAGGTAGAAGATTCAATCGAACGCGCAAAAAAGAACAGACGTCTTAATCACTTAAAAACACGTTGTGTATACTCGTGCGAAGATGCGACTCGTTTTATGCAGGACTTTGCATATGCAAATAACGGAGCATCGCGCTTTAAAGCAATTATTATGGATCCACCGCGCGCAGGGTCTACGCCAGAATTTATAAAAGCAGCCGCGTCTCTTAAGCCTTTGTGCATAGCCTATATTTCGTGTAACCCACAAACGCAGGTTCGCGATTTAGCCGAATTTTATAGGTGCGGATACAGTGTTGAAAGCATTACACCAGTTGACATGTTTCCGCATACTCCTCATACAGAGACGGTAGCACTTTTGTCCCACCAAAAGTTAACAGAGTACGTCCAAATACCTTATGAGCCAGAGGACAAGACAGCTCATGCTTTCAGGGATGCGACCTACAAGGAAATCAAGGACTGGATAAAAAAGGTATTTGATATGAAGGTAAGCAGTCTCTACATTGCACAGATAAAGGATGCGTGTGGTCTTGAGAAGAGGCAGAACTACAACAAGTCAAAGAAGGAGAACGCTAAGGTTCCGACTTGCACCAAGGAGAAGAGAAAGGCTATTCTTGCGGCACTTCGTCACTTCCAGATGATTGATAACGAATAAAAGCGTGCGCGTCGGGGGCTTTGCCCCCTCCGGCAGAAGAAAAGCTGGGCACAGAGAAAGAGCAGGCATGCTGGCTTAGGATGCCGTTCCCTCGTAAATGAGGATGTGTCTTGAAAAGCTGACCTAAAATCACCCAAAGTGACCGAAAAATTTTTGCTTTAGGTCAGTTTTCGGTCACCCCCGCCGCCTTGGGGCACAAGGGGAAGGACGAAAATTGACCGATTGACCTAAAATTTTCAAAAAGTTTTGTGTGCGTTACGCGCGTGAGTATCTCAATAAATAGTTTTTCATTTTTTTAGGTCATTAGGTCACTTTGCGGTTTTGCATGTCGTTTCGGTTCGTTTATGAATTGATTGAAGCTGACCTAAAAAGTGACCGAATCGAAAATCAGTTTAGGTCAGCGTTGATTTTAGGTCACTTTCCCCCTCCCCACCTGTGTTTTGTGATTTTTAATGTTGAAATCTGACTTCGTTTGGGGTATAATAAATATGAAAATTAAATACTTTCACGAGTTAAAATACGATGGAAAAGCAGGGGTCTCATTAGTGTAAATCCCCGTAAGACTTTCTGGGAGCGGATGGCGTGACGAACCATCAAGCGAGGCATACAGCGTCTAAGCGGGTCACTGGAAGTCTGAGACAAAACCTCCAAACTTAGTGAATTGTACATAGCAACAAGCGGTGAATCTTTAGGGCATCAAAGTCCTTCAGGTTCATCGCTTTTTTTTGTTTTCAAATTCAAGGAGGATTTGATTATGCAAGCGAAATTGAAAAAGACAAAGAAGGGCGAACTTACATATCCGGAATATGCAGGACTGCTACTCGCCCTGTCCCAGAAGACGTTTTTGACTATCGATGAAGCGTGTGACCTGTATGGAATGAGCCGCCCTCACATGTTTCGAATCATAGGTCAGCCTGATGCCGACTTCTCCTACTTCATCGGCAAACGCCGCGCCATCGACCGCAAGCAGTTCGATGACTTCATCCGCTCTGGATTGGCGAAGGGGGTGTAGGCAATGGAAGATAAAAAGAAAGACGGCGCCCTCGCCTCATCAGCAAAGGGAACCGCATCTCCATTTATCAATAATACTACAAATGTGTGCTCATATCTAGGAAATGATTACTCGAAGATGCAGCATGCGGCTGTGTCCGAGGTTATCAAGGAGGCGACCAATAGTGGAAGCGTTGATATTCGTAACACGTCGTTGTCTGACCTGTCGGAGGCGGTTCTGAACCGCACGCTTGGGTATGTATCGCGCACGAACCAGGCGCGTGAAAAGGGCGAGAAGATGCGCCTTCCCAACACAATCAGCCCGGTTCAGGCTGGCGAGCTTGTCTTCGCTTACGAGCGTATCCGCATGGTGTGCTCTGCCGAGACCATCAACGATGAGAAGTCTGAGGGCACGGTTGCTATGTACGTTGACCATGGCATGGATGAGGGCATCTATAAGGAGATTGGCGATGGACAGGTTGAGTCTTGGTGCTCTGAGTTGGTCGGTTCTGTTGGGTCAAGCTGGAAGCGTGAGTTTATCGCCAAGATTCATGACATGGCATCGAGGCGGGATAACCGTGTGACCGAGTGCCAGGATGTAGACCTCGTCTGGATGGCAAATGGCATCTGGAATTGCTCGGCAGATATGATGATGAGCTTTGACCCCGAGCTGGTGGCGCTGCGCAAGAGCACGACCGTCCTCCCAGACAAGGAACCGTCTGAGCCTGTGCATGTAAAGCCCGATGGCGCGCCGATTACCTTCTGGCAGTGGATTGATTCGCTTGTGCCGTATGAGGGCGGGCGCGAGCTTTTGGTCAAGCTTGCAGGGGCAACCCTTCGCAACCGCGTGAACTGGCGCTGCATGGTCACCCTGTACAACAAGACAGGGCACAACGGCAAGAGCACGTTCCTCGACCATCTAAAGGCTCTCGTCGGCAATCAGGGTTATATGACATCCAATCTCAAGACTCTTGCTGAGGCACGCTTTGGGGTTGCCAACATCGTTGGAAAGGTTCTCATTACCTGTGAGGATTCCGATTCGGGTTCCTATATTAAGGATGTGTCACGTCTGAAGTCCATCATCTCTCAGGACACGATTTCGGTCGAACGCAAGCATGAAGCTATGTTTGACTATCAGCCCCATGCATTGGTTGTGGCTGCGGCGAATGATATTGCGGCGACCAAGGAAAAGAGCCAAGCGTGGACTGACCGTAATATCTATGTTCTCTTCACGGGGCATTTCATTGGGCAGACGGATGACAAGACCATCCGTTCCCAGTGGGTGGTGTCAGATGAGTTCTGCTCCTACATGGCATATCAGGCACTGGTCAAGATGCCGGATTACGATTCGCTACCTGAACCTGATGAAGCGGTGCAGCTCAAGCGTGAGTGGCTCAAGGACAACGACTCCATTGTCGAGTTCTTCGAGGACTACCTGTGCTCTTTCGGTCTTGATTTCATTCCTTTTGATTTTGCGTGGAAAAGATATCAGGAATGGCTTGCCAACAACCGCCCGAGCACTCCGATGAAGAACCGCCGAGAGTTCAACAAGCATCTGGTTGAAGTTGCTGAATCAAGCAGAGAATGGG
This sequence comes from Fannyhessea sp. C0108B2, assembly GCF_056583915.1. Classification (NCBI taxonomy): domain Bacteria; kingdom Bacillati; phylum Actinomycetota; class Coriobacteriia; order Coriobacteriales; family Atopobiaceae; genus Fannyhessea; species Fannyhessea sp. C0108B2. The sequence goes on from NZ_JBWPJQ010000005.1 coordinate 95,867, forward strand.
TGCGCCCGATGTCGGGAAAGGATGCCCGCCGCCTTTCGTGCAAGAAGTGGGTTCCTGATGCCATGCGCTTCTGTGATGCTCGATATTTGAGTGGTAGCCAGCGCGGAATCGTGCGCAAGCCCATGTGGGATTACTTCAAGCAGACGGCGCAGACTCCTCTCGATTTGGGAGACAAGCTTCCTTCCGTTCGTGCGAGCTTGGGCATCTCCTTTGGCGATGATTTCTCACCCGAGGAGGACTGACATGCTCGCAGCAAGTCGCTTGTTTTTGGTCTCCGCTCTGGTGCCTTCGTGGTCTCTTTTTGACCATGATCGCACCAATGTGAGACCGACAAGCGCCCCGAAATCGCGGATGTGTCCGTCCGTTTTCGGTGGGGATGCCGTCGATTTTTCGATGCGGCATGCCGCCCCGTCCATCCATCGGATTGGCTCATCCGCATCTCGATTTTCAGCGGGGCAGTCGTGCCCTAGGTGCCGAGTCGTCGGCACCACCAGACCCGTGCTTGGGGGTCTGGATTTCGGGGTCGAGGGGCGAAGCCCCCGCAAGCTACATCCTGCGTCAAGCCCGAGCGAAGCGATGGTTTGTACGCACAGGATGTCTGCTTGCGTTAATTCCCTTTTCTGCGCAATTTGCGTATGACGCAAGAAGATGAATTTCAGTCAATTTCAAAGGAGGTTTCCAGTTATGAAGAACGATAAAAAGCACGCAGGGGGACGACCTGTTCTCTGCGAGAAAAAAAGAAAGTCTAGCACGGTGAAAGTGCGCGTGAGCGATGAGGAAATGTCGAAGCTTAAGTCGAAGGCTAATCAGTGGGGCTTGACAGTCTCGCAGTACCTTCGCGATGCCGCACTGAGGCATCGAGTGACGAAAATGATTATCACGAATAATTCCGACCTCAATTTACTTACCGCCGAGGTGAACAAAGTTGGCATCAACGTGAACCAGATTGCCCGTCGTTTGAACTCGAGCGAGGGCTATCGGGAGTGCTTCGGCGTGAGTTCGATGCGAGAGGACGAGGCTGTGATTTCGCTTAAGGTTTTGCAGTCGCAGCTTGCGAAAATCGACGAGCATTTGCAGCTGGCACGAGAGGAGTTTTTCCGTGAGCAGACCGACAAGATTTTCGACTACGAGGACTACCTGAGAGCGAAGGAGTTTTGGCTTTCTGAGGACGGAGGTGAGACGCATGGCGACGACGTATATCCATCCGCTTAAGGACTCGAAGTCGAGCTTGGTTTACACGGAGCTTGGCAATGGGCAGAAGAAGAAAATGCACGAGGCAGAAGGCACTACTCGTGCAGCCTTTGAGGTCGGAGACATGCCGCGAGACGACATGGCAGTATATGCCGAGGAAGTTCACAAGAAGCATCCTCTATCGTGTTATGAGGCGTTTGAAGTTCGTGTTTCGTTTTCGCCAGATGAGCTTAAGGCAGGAAACGCCGATGACGAGCAGATGGCAGGTGAGCATAGCTACAAGCTGTGCAAGAAGCTCTACCCCAACGCGATGTGCTACGTCACCGTACACAACGACGGTAAGGGAGGGTGCGTTCATGCACACTGTCTCGTCGTAAATCACGATGAGGTGACGGGACAGACGCTACGAGATAATCGTCGACATTTCGAGGTTAAGGATGCGAGCGATGAGCTTGCCGCCGAGGAGGGCTTGTCAGTCATCGGAACACCCAAGTTTGCGTGCGACCACAAAAAGGAACCGACGACATGGGAGAAGCGCCGTGATACGTGCGACGCATTTGAGCGGAGGCTGGGCGACCGCGTGCAGAAAGCCCGCGATGAGTCCAAGTCCCTTGACGAGTTCAAGCATAACTTAAGCGTCTATGGCGTCGAGCTGATGGAACAGAAGCGCATGGGCAAGGATGGTAAGGAGCACGAGGCATGGTGCTACAAGATGATGGATATCTACGGCTCCAAGCCTCGCAAACGCCGCCGCAAGGCAAAGCTTCTAGCCGACGACCTGACCAAGGATTCCATCGAATCCTACTACGACCAGAAACAGGCTCAGAACCCCGTAGAAGCCTCGCAGCCAACGGTAACACCAATCTATCAGGAAAACGTCTCAGAAGACGCTACAGAACCTATTAAAGGTCATGCGGAGGATGAGGCGGCATATTCCCTGCTGGATGATTACAAAATCGATGAGGATGACGTTAAGTGCTTCACCGATTGTCTTGAAAGACAATACCGCAAAGATGCGATGCGCAATGCCAGGAATCTGAGAAACGATGCTACCTATGCCCGAATCAAACAAGCCCAGCAGACACCAGCCGAAACCACGACAAAGCTTCAAGTGGATGTGGACAAGGCACGTGCACAGTTCAAGGCTGATAAGGCTAACCTCGACGAGCTGAAGACACACAAGGCGCCGAACCTATACGGAATCATGAGGCTATTCGACATTTGCAGGAAGAAGGCAAAGACACCTTTCGAGCGTATGATTGATGAGATGTTCTTCCAAATGATGAAGAACCTTCTCAAGGTATTTGCTGCCGAACAGAGCAGAAGGCAAATCGAGGAAGCGGAACGAAAACTTTACAAGAGCAGACGCAAGATGTGGGATGCTGAAAAGCGTCTCAAGGCAGCGCATGTCATCGTCATGCAGAGGAAGGCGCGACACGTGTTAAAGACCCGCTCCCTTATGCAAGACATCGAGGAAGCCGAGAAAAGAAGCAGCGAAGATTTCGAGCTGGGTGGATAAAAAAATAAGCGGTTCCCGTGGTGGGAGCCGCTTATTGGCGTTCTAGTGAAGTTCAGGGACAGGAACGCTAGACCATGCAGTGCCGAAGTGGGTGATGCCCCATACGTAGATGTGCAGCTCGTCATCATAGAATACAAGCTCATCGGTATGTTCAAGCAAGAAGTCTGGGTTTGAAATGATGTAGAACTGGAAAATTTCATCCCCCGCCCCGAAGTCCCCGTTTATCAGGTCAAGGTTGCGGATGGTTATATCGTTTGCAAGCACCATGCCGCCTACCTGCTGTGCCAAGTCCTCATAGGTCTTGATGTAGTTCGAGTAGTTCATGAAAAGCCTCCTTTTTTTCATGAGAACCCGGGAGCCGTCAGGCGACTTTTTAACTAAAGATATTCAAGAAAGGAGATTATGCGATGAAACAACAGACCGATAAGTCGACGATTGGTCTTGCTATCGGCAGTTCCGTTATTGGACTAGCCGGGGTTCTTGGCATTGGAGCTCTGACGTTTAGTGCATTGAGCAACGCTGTTACAGCGCACGCTGATGCTATTTACAGCCAGCAGACGACATTGGCACAGAAGTACAAGACAGGCATCGATAATTACAATGACCGTGTTGCTAAAGCTGAGGCTAAGCGGGTTGCCCGTGAGTCGGCTAAACGCAGCATAGGGCTAGCATTGCCTAAGGATAAGAAGACGGAGTCCTTGGACTCCCTCGAAGTCGCTGGTGTAGATACCAGCCACATAGTTCAGAAGTCTGACGGGACAATGGTGTATATGATTCAACCGGGTGATACCTTGACACGTATCTCAGCGACTCTTGGTTATTCAGTTGATGAGATTGCCAACTTTAACCAGATTCGCAACGTAAACCTTATTTATGCAAATTCAGCACTTCGTGTTCCGAAGGGCAAGTAAGTTTTTCTTTGAAGGAAAAAGACCGGCTGTAATGATGCAGTCGGTTTTCTTTGTTGAGAGCCCCTAGGAGCCTCGTGAAGCGATTTTATGGGCGCAGAGGTAGTACGACATGTCTTTATGATTTACGTGGCTTAAAACGCCGTTTGAGAGCTTTTGAGAGTGGGAGTGTCAAATCGATAGCGTAAGTATTATTGCGCCTAAAACGATTAGCATAGATATGTCAGTGGTCAACATAATGGCGATGATGATGACGGCGATGAGGTCTAAGACTCCGCGCGTTTTCTTGATAGCGGTATATATGCATATGGTTATTAGTATGGTTGCCATTAGATAGATAGAGATGTGACAAATAGTTTTTAGCAAGTGTATACGCCTCCTTTTTGGCTTGTGTTCTACGTTATTGACAAAAGTTCTTTTGCAGTAAAGTAGATTGCCACGGATATTCCTGTTATGAGCACAGCAGAGATGGCATATGTTTTGATGCGATTATTTTTGTTGATGTCTCGCGTTAGCATGTTTTGAGCACCTTCTTTCTGATTGGTCATGCGGTAATTTTTGTGAGCGGGGTTTATCGTAGTTGTCCAGAAACGATGCACATACGCTTACGACCAGCAGTGCGAACAAGGCTGTTGCTGTGACGTATTTGCCGTAGGTAAATACTTGCATGAATTCTTCAGGTTCGGGTATGACAAGCTCTTTTATCGATGGCGTTTTTGCTATCAGGAAGTGGATAGCAATTCCATTGAGTGTTAGACCGCAGAGAATAAGGTAATAGCGTATAGTGTGACGAATAATTTTTATCATGAGTTTTAGATACCTCCTTTTTGGCTTACGCTCGGGTGCGAGGTGCTCGCACCGTGGGCGGGTGATAGTGCATGAAAAAAATACCCCTGTCCTTACGGGCAGGGGTATTTCTGTGTGGTAGTGCTGGGATTGGCTTGTTGATAGCAGGGTTATTCGTAATGTCCAGCTTCGTCGACGACCCAATGTTTACCTGTGACCTTGTCTTCGTAGTAACCACGGTCTTCAGTGTGGGTTATTGCGTCGTGGTGCACGGTTTTGAACTCGTGATACCAAGTGTAGCTTATGGGTGTGCCTGCTCGAAGCATTGCTAGGTCGTGAGCACTACGTTCGGCATCGCTATAAGTGGTGAAGCCGTCGCTACAAACATATTTGGTTCTAATTTTTACTCTCTCGTCCCAAGCAGGTTTGTCGGTTACTGTAATGACATTAGGAATCCATACACGCTCAGTGGTGTTTTCCCAGTGACCTTTTTCAGGTATCCAAGTCTGAACCTTATTAGGTTCAGATGCAGATTCATTGCTGTTGCCAGCAGAAGCTGAAGATTGGCTTGTAGGCGCTGGAGTTTCTGCTACCGTAGGTTTAGCTTCGGTTCCCGTAGAAGCTTGAGCTTCGCTGGTGCTTTCCGTAACAGTTGCTTTCGCATCTTCTGAAAGGTGCGTATTAGCATTAGTGTTGTTTTCTACTTTGCTAAGGATTGCTTTTCCGGCATCACCTTTCAGTGAGCTGTCGCCGTTTTCAACTGCGATTTTCGTAACGTCTGCGATTTCTTTCACATCATCTGCTGTTACTTGGTCAGCGGGAATTGTCTTGTCAAGTTTAACGTTGACATCGGTTTTGCTTTTGGCAACTTTGTCGTCGGCTTTGACGCTGACTGCAATTTCTTTTGATTCAGCAACAGGTTTTGCTACAGAACCGTCGTTGTTGATAACTCCGGTTACATTAACTTTGTAGTCGCCAGGTGTTACTTCGACCGTGTCGGTCTTTTTGCCTGAGTCTACCGCATGGTAGAAGTCTACAGGCTCTTCGCGTTTATCGGTGCTTTCTACATGGACGATAGTAGGAGTCGATGACTCGGTTACCTTATCGTCTGCTGTGACATCGATTTTAAGCGGTGCTGTTTCGGCTTTTGTAGGAGCCTTTGTAGTTGCTGCGGGTTTATCAGACGTAGTGTCAGCGGGTTTTGCGCTGAATACGCCAGTTGCTCCGGCAACTGAGAGTGAAATTACGGCTATGATTGCGACGAATAATCCTGCCGTATGTGGTTTGTGGGACTTAACCCACTTCGTGAGTTTATTCATAAAGAATCTCCTTTTTTATAAGTTTATCACTTAACATGAATAAAAGTAATTATGACCTATATAGGCAGAAAATAGCCCATTCAGTTTATTATAACTCCTAATAAATGTCTATACAATACATTTATAAGTGAATTGTATAGGCAGTGAATAGAGTGGATTATTACAAAATAGGTCAAAGAATACGTAAATACAGAAAAACAGCTGAGCTGACGCAAGAGCAGCTTGCTGAAATGGTTGGCATCTCAATGACGCACATGAGCCACATCGAGACGGGCAACACGAAGATGAGCCTGCCTGTGGCTGCTGACATCGCAAAAGCTCTTTCGGTGCATGTAGATGCACTTTTGTATGATAAACCAAGTGTGGGAAAAACAGAGATAGCTGATGAGATTCAGCAGATATTGGAATCATGCTCACGAAGAGAGCTTTACTTTATACTTGACGTTGTTAGAAACTTGAAGATGACGCTCAGGAAGCACTGGGACTAATTAATATTGACTTGAACTGCAAGCCGGGACAGAAGAATCTGCTCCGGCTTCTTTTCATTCTTAAAATCGCTTGCTCAAAAATTACAAAAACCCTCGTTTATCAGGATTTTGATTGAAATTCTATCCAATTCAAAGTATAATAAGTGGGACGAGTTATGTTATATAAATGCGCGGAGGTTGCTTTGCTATGGGAAACGAGAGAAAAAAAGCCTTTGCTTATATCCGAGTAAGTACAGGAATGCAGGTAGAGGGATATTCGCTGGACAATCAGCGAGAGCTTATTGAGAGGAAAGCATACGGCGAAAACATCGATATTGTTGAGTGGTTTGCGGATGAGGGAAAATCAGGAAAGAGTATCGAGGGACGAGAAGAATTTCAGAGGATGCTTGAAAAGATAGACGCTGGTGCAGATGTCCAGTTTGTTATGGTCTACAAGCTGAGTAGGTTTGGAAGAAATGCCGCCGATGTTATGACCTCGCTGGAAAGAATCAGACTGAACAATACAGAGCTTTATTGCGTGGAAGATGGGATTGATTCTTCCAAGGACGCAGGAAAGCTCGTTATTTCGGTTCTTGCAGCCGTTTCTGAAATTGAGCGAGAAAACATTATCGCACAGACCATGGGCGGAAGAAGACAAAAGGCACGTGAGGGCAAGTGGAATGGTGGAATGGCTCCCTACGGTTATAAAATAGGAAGAGAAAAACACAAGGGCATTCTGCAAATCGTACCAGAAGCGGCTGAGCACGTGAAGATGATTTATGAACTCTACTTGAATCGGCACATGGGTATCTCCAGAATCGCTGACTATATGACAGATAGAGGCTATCGAAAAGTCGAAAGGCAATATGTCAATCCGAATCCAAACAGAAAAAAGAGTCCTGAAAGTGAGATATTCACGCCAGCTTTTGTAAAAGGGGTTTTGGATAATCCTGCATACATGGGAAAAATCCCTTATGAGAGAAGGCAGACTAAGCGTGTCAGTGAAAAAAAGGACAATAAAGTACACGTTAAATATGTCAAGGAAAAGCAGGGCGATGGAGACTATGGATTATACGATGGTCTTCATGAAGCAATTATAGACAAAGACACATGGTATGCCGTACATGCCAGACGGCTTGAGACGGGTGTGGCATGCGATAGACGCCATGACCTCGACCATGTACATCTTCTGACCGGTATTTTGAAATGTCCGGTCTGTGGTGCAAACATGTACAGCAATCCCAACAGAAAAAAGAAAAAGGATGGCTCGGGCGAATACTATGAAACCGAGTATTACTACTGTTGCAAACACAGAAAGATGGTTGGAGACCATAGGTGCGACTATCACAGGCAGTTCAAGCAGAGCAGAATAAACCTAGAGGCACTGGATGCTATCATGGATGCACAGAGCAGCAAGACTTTTATCAATGAAGTAAAAGCTCGTATGAACGCAGCCGTTGATACCAAGCAGCAGGAAAAAGAGCTTGCTGGGCTAAAGAAAACGAGGCGGCAAATCGAAGCGACTATCGAAAAAATATCAGACCAGATGGATAGGCTGGATGCTACTGACGCCATGTATGACCGCAAGTATGCCGACTTGGAAAAGAGGCAGAACGACAAATACGATGCGCTTGGCAGGCTAGAAGATGAAATCAATATCCTTGATGCCAAAGTACGCCAAGTTATGAGAGCAACCACTAATTACAAAAAAGCGATGATTGAAGTAGCTCGAAAATTAAACAGCTGGGGTACGCTTCCAGAGCAAGAGAAAAAGGAGTTGTTTCAAAAATACTTTAAGAGCATCGAAATCTTTGAAGACCCAAAACCGGGTGAACGCATAATCAAAAAAATCATATTCCAATTTCCAGTTGAATTTATGGGTGGAGCAACTCCTGAAACAGATATGACCTATCAAGGTATTGTCGATGGTAAAGAACGCTGGGAAGCAGTGGGAACGCCTGAAATTGGTGATGAAGTAAGGTGGGACAGATTAGGTAATGTTGAATCGGTATGTCTCTTAACCCAGCAACATGTCAAAGAGCATTTATATGTGAATGTTGATATGAAAGACCTGAAGAGTCAGAAACTACCACCAAAGCCAACATACAAGCAGATTCAGGCGTACGTGCTTGAAAAGTACGGTCTGAAAGTGTCGTCGCTATTTATCGCAACTTTACAAGATGAACTAGGGCTTGAGAAGCAGTTCTCTTACGAAAAGGAAGGGATGGCTGCTAAAAATCGACCTCAATGCCCGAAAGACAAACAAGATGCAATTATCAAGGCATTTAAGCACTTCAAGATGATTTCATAAAGGCACTCAGAACATTGCAAGAAAGGAAACGGAGGAAAAGTAATGGTTGATGAATCAGCGAAGAAGAAACGAACGAAATTATTAGTGGTGATAGCCGTTATAGTGGCAATTGCGGTCTGCTGCGGAGGCGCGTATTTGTATTTCTCAGCACAAGAAGCCAAGATGTATGCCGTGCCGATTGTAGTGAACGCCAAGGGGCTTGATACGGAGAAGGGCACAAAAATCCCTGTCCATGCTACTGGAAAAGATTCCAAGGGAAATGATGTGGACAGCGTGTTCTATGGAGGATCAAGTTCCTCTGACATAGTGCTAAAACCGGGAGATTACAGCCTTGCGGTTGCGGCATCGCCAATCGCAGAGGACGGCAGCATCTATGACATAAAGGATGCGGTTACGAGGGTGAGCATTGCCAAGGATGGCAAGTCCGATGTTGAGAAGGAAATTACTATCGAGCCAATCCCTGCGGAAGAGGTGACAGACGCGCAAATCGAAACAGCATATAACGCAGCGAAGGACAGTGGGATAGATATATCCAAACTTAATGAGCTTAAAGAGAGGGCACAGAAGCGCAGGGACGATGCCGTAGCAGCCAAAAAGGCAGAGGAAGAGAAGAAGGCAGCCGAGGAGAAAGCGAGAAAGGCAGAGAAAGAGCGGAATGCAGCGCAGAATAGTCATTTGCTGACGACAAACTACTTCTATGTGGATGTACTTCCTGAGTATTGGAATCCAAGTGATTGGACTGTAAAAAAGATAGATGACCATACATGGGTGATTTCGCGCATACCAGCGAATGATTATGGCGGAGGGATTAGTATTTCCGTTGCAAAGAACAATCCGTGGCCGTATGACAATTACGGTACAAAGGAACTGGGCGCAACAGGTACTGGGCTGAACGTGTATATGGGCGACGGAGCGGGAGCTGGTATCGCAAAGTATCTTAAAGTCAAGCTGACGAAGACGTGGAACCCAGACGACCCCGATTCTATCCGTGCAGACGGCTTCTCGAACTCCGAGTATCATGATATTGCCGAGGCAAGGCAGCGATTGAGGGAAGAGCAGACGGGCAAGAAGTAAGTTCTTTGAACCTAAGCGAGGCGCTAGGAGCAAGGCTAGCAAGATGGCTACCTCGCTCTTTTTAATTTCAAGAACAAAAAGAAAGAGAGGAAATAGATATCTATTGGTCAGCGAGAAAACCGTTGGATGCAGGATGTAAACCATTGTGTATCAAAGGCACTCGTTGAATCACATCCAAAGCATACTCTTTTCGTACTTGAATATTTGAAAGGTGGCTGTGACGATACAGACCGTGTGATAACAAAAATTCTATATGCTTTTGTATCGTGGGCGTTTTACGGCCTCGAACAAAAATTGATGTATAAAGCGAAACAAAAGCAATCTTCTGTAATAAAGGTTGACCCCCCCCGTTGTACAAGTCAGTGCTGTCCTCTGTGTGGGCATGCCGAAAAGGCTAACCGTAACAAGAATATACATCTGTTTGCCTGCAAGAACTGTGGCTATCAATCAAATGATGACCGTATCGGGGCTATGAATCTGTATCGTATGGGAATAAACCTCCTTTTTGGCTTACGCTCGGGTGCGAGGTGCTCGCACCATGGGCGTATGATAGTGCATGAAAAAAATACCCCTGTCCTTGCGGGCAGGGGTATTTCTGTGTGGTAGTGCTGGGATTGGCCTGTGGATAGCGGGATTATTCGTAATGTCCAGCTTCGTCGACGACCCATTTTCTACCTGTGACCTTGTCTTCGTAGTAGCCACGGTCTTCAGTGTGAGTCACTGCGTCGTGGTGAACGGTCTTGTATTTTCTTTGGATGCTATAGCTTCCAGGCGTACCGGCTTTTATCATTTTGATATCATAGGCTTCGAGTTCGTTTACATTATGGAAAATGGTACCGTCGCTGTAGACGAAGTATACGCCGTCCGCCACTCTCTCGTTCCAAGCGGGTTTGTCGGTTACCGTAACGACATTAGGAACCCACACCTTTTCAGTGGTGTTTTCCCAGTGCCCCTTTTCGGGCACCCAGGTTTTCGCCTTTTCAGCAGGTGCTGAGCTGGTAGAAGCTGAAGATTGGCTTGCAGGTGCTGGAGTTTCTGCTACCGTAGGTTTAGCTTCGGTTCCCGTAGAGGCTTGAGCCTCGCTAGTACTTTCCGTAATAGTTGCTTTCGCATCTTCGGAAAGGTGCGTATTAGCATTCGTGTTGTTTTCTACCTTTTCAAGGATTGCTTTTCCGGCATTGCCTTTCAGTGAGCTATCACCGTTTTCAATTGCTACCTTGGTAGTGTCAGCGATTTCTTTTACGTCATCTGCTGTTACTTGGTCAGCAGGAATTGTGTTGTCAAGTTTAACGTTGATATCTGTTTTGTTTTCATCAACGTCTTTCTTTTCAGTGGATTTAACGCTGACTGCAATTTCCTTACTTTCTGCGACAGGTTTTGCGACAGAACCGTCGTTATTGATAACACCAGTTACATTGACTTTGTAGTCGCCAGGTGTTACCTCGACCGTGTCGGTCTTTTTGCCTGAGTCTACTGCATGGTAGAAGTCTACAGGCATACTGCGCTCGTCAGTGCTTTGTACGTGGACGATAGTAGGAGTCGAAGACTCGGTTACTTTGTCATCTGCTGTGACGTCGATTTTAAGCGGCGCTTTTTCTGTTTTTGCAGGAATCTTTGCAGTTGCTGCGGGTTTATCAGATGCAGTGTTATCGTGTTTTGCGCTGAATACGCCAGTTGCTCCGGCAACTGAAAGTGAAATTACGGCTATGATTGCGATAGACAATCCCGCCGTATGTGGTTTGTGGGACTTAACCCACTGCGTGAGTTTATTCATAAAGAACCTCCTTTGTAGATTTTGGTTGCTAGAAGGAACCCCTGTTTTGCTTTTTGAGTTCTTCGGCAGCGACTCCAGAATTATAGGCGGCTCTCGTGGCGGCGTCAGCGCCTCTGTTGATGGCTTGGTTGTTCGCCAGATTGACCACAAGATTTCCCATCTGGATGAGGTTGGAGGCTTTTTGCAATGCAATCATCTCCTGCTGGTTGTGCAGGCATTGGTCGACCCCATTCTTGATGGATGACAGCCCTGTTATCACCTGCTCGCGGTACTTGTCCTCCTTGTAGGTCTTCACCATTTCCTTGACGGTGTCTGCCTCGTGGTTTTGTACATATTTTATGAACGCTGAGCAGCAATCGATGGCGTAGTAGTCGGCTGGGTACCAAGAGGCGGTCTTACCCTGCATCTCGGCGACTATGGCATGGACCTCGTTTGCAAGTTCCTTGCGCCGCTGAATTACCAGTTCATTGTTAGCTTTTATTGCTCTGTTTGCTTCGTCAGCATCAGCTTGCTGCTTCGCGTTGTATTTGTCGCGGATTATCTTTGCGCCTATGGATGCCACAACGAGGGCGCCGACTTTAAAGAGGGATAGATTAATGAGAAATGTTAAAAGCAGCGCCACAAGCAAAATCTTTCCAATTTTTAAAAACATTTTGTTTTGCTTTGCCTTTCCAAGCGCGAAAAGGCCGACGGATGCCAGAGCGAAGATGAAGGTTACCGGATCGCCGCCGAGCAGGCAGATGAGGCCGGCGATTCCGGCGAATGCCATGCCGGCAACAAAAAGGCCGTACTGGGATTTACCACTGAGGGTATTCGTCTCGATGAGGTTTGGTACAACCTCGTCTCGAAACTTACGCTCCAGCTCCCAGTACTGGTTGAGCTTTTTGCTAGCATCCTGTAGATACCCATTGACGACATAGAGCCCATCGAGAAGTTTTGGACCCTCGGGGTATGGGGTTGATGAGTAGACGCTTTCACCCATGCAATCTCCTCCTTCTATAGAGTTTGATGAATCAGTCGCTACGTCCAATTTTAAGGAAATATGACCTGTATAGGCAGCAAATAGCCCATGTGGTTTATTATAACTCCTAATAAATGCCTATACAATACATTTATAAGTGAATTGTATAGGCAGTGAATAGAGTGGATTATTACAAAATAGGTCAAAGAATACGCAAATTCAGAAAAGCGGCCGAGCTGACGCAGGAGCAGCTTGCTGAAATGGTCGGCATCTCGATAACGCACATGAGCCACATCGAGACGGGTAACACGAAGATGAGCCTGCCTGTGGCAGCTGACATAGCAAAGGCGCTTTTGGTGCATGTGGATTCGCTTCTCTATGAGAAGCCGGTTATAAGCAGAACAGAAACCGAAGATGAAGTCTTAGAAGTTTTGCGATCTTGTTCAAGCCAAGAGCTATCGGTTGCACTGGATATGGTTCGAGCTTTGAAGATGTCGCTTCGCAAATATCAACAATGAATTTTTGTATCGTAGAGATGAGCGCGGATGCCAGAAGGCATCTCCGCTTTTTTGCTATAGGTGCACATCTTTGGCAAGAGTGTTGTATTGATGTCAACGGCTGATTAGGTGGGTGCATTTTTGCCCTTGTGTAGCAGGGGTTTACAGGGGTAAACGTAAAAAGGTTTAGCGTTTGTTGTAATTGCAAGGCTTCGTTTTAGTTTTTTAAGCAGCCGATAGGAACTATGTAAACACCGTCTTTACGACAATACGCAAAATCACCTGTTCCAGTTAAAACCATAAGGAAAGATGGCTTGTTCATTTTATCGGTGTCGATTTTTTCTTTCATTGCTTTAAGGCTTTTTGCGCCTTCTTCAATGAGTTTTTCGCCTCCGAGTTTAATTTCAATAAGCCCGTATTTACCGTTTCTTAAATGAATAACAGCATCGCATTCCTGTCCGTCTTTATCTCTGTAGTGGTAAACCTCACCGCCTAGAGAATCCGCAAAAATACGCAGATCTCTGATGCAAAGTGTTTCGAATAGAAAACCGAAAGTATTTAAGTCGTTTATCAAGTCGTTTGGGCCTATTCCCAAAGCTGCCGCAGCGATAGATGGGTCGATATAATAACGCGTATTGGATGAACGAATGGCAGTTTTTGATCTTAGATTTGGATTCCAAGCAGGCATATCTTCTATAACAAATATTTTGCGAAGCGCATTAACATACGACGCAACAGTTTCCTCACTAATTGTCGTGTCTTCATTAGCAGAAATATCCCGCGAAAGCACAGTATTTGGTACTTGTGCTCCTTGATTCCTTGCGTATGAACGCATAAGACGCTTAACTTTTTCAGCATCTTTTTGAACGTCATCAGCACGATTAATGTCGGAGTGTACAACAGCATCATAGTAATCAACAGCTTGATCTAAAGCAATCTCATCGCGCATGTCCACTGATTGCGGCCATCCTCCACGGCATATAAGAAAAGATAGGTGGTCAATACTCAAGTTTGAATCGCCTTCAATGCTCTTAATTCCTGCAAAAAGGTTTTTCAAGCTAACTTCGCCCGTTGAATCACCAGATTCATACAAACTCATTGGTCTCATTGTTAGCCACGTGAAGCGTCCAGTACCAGAGTGGGTAATTTCTGTAGTGTCTGCAGGGACAGCAGAACCAGTTAAGATAAATTGGCCAAGCTCACTGCGATGATCAACTTCAAATCGTATTGCATCCCAAAGTTTTGGAGCAAGTTGCCATTCGTCGATTAATCTTGGGGTATCTCCTTTCAGTAATCGCTTTGGGCGTATCTGCGACATAGTGATATTCTGTTCTTTCTTTTCGGGGTCATCCATATATAAAACGCTTGCTGCAAATTGTTCTGCAGTAGTGGTTTTCCCGCACCACTTCGGCCCTTCAATCACTACCGCGCCTTTGCCTTCTAGTTTTCTTTTTAAAATATTGTCAGCAATTCTTTTCCTGTACTTTTTCAACCGTGTCACCTGTCTTAATTAAGTCTGCTCATATTTTCGAATGATAATTATGAATTATATCATTATTTTCCGACGATTGGCGAGTTTTTGTTCCGATGTTTGGCGGTGTTTCATTACGACGCTTGGCGAGTTTTTGTTCCGATGTTTGGCGGAGTTTCATTACGACGATTGGCGAGTTTTTGTTCCGATGTTTGGCGGAATTCGTGAGGATGATTGGAAAGCTCGTTGCATGAAATGTATGTCATCAAGTCATAAAGGGAAAAATATTTAGTATGTGCAGCAATTCTTTTGTCGCGTGTTTTGGCTGTATGGAGGAAGATATCAACGCTCTAGGGTCGAGTGTACAGGATGTTGTTCTTTTCACCGCGCGAAAAGCTGTTAACATGCTTCGCTCAAAGTTGAAAGCAAGCTCAGCGAATCGAAGTGCATTCGCGAATTATGTTTTAATCGCTCATGCAAGTCGATTCGCCATTTTGCACCCACCCTGTGAAGTGGGAAATTTATGCAGAAGGGAATGTGCTCTATCATATGGAGGAGAAAAATATACGAGTCTAGTGAACAGGTTTAATACCATAGAAACAAGGCTTAAAGAAGTCAAAGCTATCATTGTTGACAAGCAAGCAAGACGTGATGAGGTTGAATATTTTATCGAGGATTTGAAAAAGCAGGACTTGTTAACAGCGTTCGATGAAAACGTCTGGCTGAGCATGGTTGACTATCTAACCGTGCGTTACGATGGAAAGGTTGAGTTTACTTTTCTTGATGGGAGCGTACTGAAAATAGACGGGTAAACAACGAATATAGAATATATAAAGGCCAGTCAATATAGAATTTATCTTGTATGATCAGCATATTAAAAGTTATACATAAAAGGTTGACAAGCCATGAAAAGACTGACAAAATCCTTGACAGACAGCATAACACTGTCTCTACGCGGTCGGATGCGCAGCTAAAGAAGCTTGGCACTGGTGGAGAGGTTAAGGATAATGGATGAGCTCGTTCGTTTTTGCCGTGAAGTGGCGACATTCGGCTTGACGGTTGCCTTAATCGCGATGCTGATTGCCTTAATATGGGATGGCACACTTGCTATTAGAATTGGTTTTACCTCTTTTGTTATTGGTGTCACAGTGATCTCGCTTAAGACTGTCCTTCGAAAGACTGATTGAATTTTGTTTGGTTCAAGTCAATAGTTGAATATCTCACGTTGGGTGACTATTACTGATTTCTGTCAGTAATAGTCACTTCTTTTTATGAATCTTAAAGTCAGGCTCAATGTCCGTCCTGTTTAGCCGGTGATTAGTTAGGGTAATCGGCCAAAAAGTGTGAGAGTTGAGTTGCCTTAATAGATGTCACTATGTTGAGTTGCCGAGTTAGATGTTATGGTAGTTATGACTGTGAGATAGATGCCTAATTCGGATAATAGTTTTCGTCAGGAAAGATCATAATGAAACTGTAGTATATGCAAATAGTAAGGCCTATGCGATAAATTCAGGCATTTTAGGAGAAAAGGAATATATGGATATTTGGGATACAATGTATGAAAAGGCGAAGCCACAATTTCATCCGAAGGAAGTTTCTCCATTCGTTTACGCACATCATGTTGTATGTGCAATAGAAGCTGAAGACGGAGAAATTTTCACGGGTTTCTGCATTGAGAGCTGCAGTGGGGTTCTTAATTTGTGCGCAGAACGCGTGGCCGCTCTTAATATGTATGTGAATAGCGGACAGACGAAGGTGAAACGCTTTATCGCATTCCGCGACAAGGCACCTTATGGCGCGGGAAGCGGTATGCCTTGTGGAGCGTGTAGAGAGTTCTTTTATCAATTGAATGAAGAAAATGAAAAAATGGAGATTATGGAGGACTTTGAACAGCGGAAGACTGTCACGTTGAAGGAGCTCCTGCCAAATTGGTGGGGCAAAGATAGATATGCTGAAGCGAAAGCAAAATGACCCTCCCGCTTGTATAGACAGATCAAGTCTCCCACCCTGCCATCCCGGTTTCAAGCCTTCGCCATGATCTTATGGATCGAGCAAGGAGAATGGCGAGAGTGAATACTGAGCACCATCTGTGGGTTGACATATTATAAGATTAAGGCGGTGTCGACAAATTAGAATTTCTGGAGGAGAAAATGGTGGATGAATTAAGAAAAGAAATTGCAATACAGCAGAAAAAAGGATTGCCATTTATCATGGCATCGGTGATCATATGGCTTCTGATAATACTTGTGTCAATTTTAGATATCAATATGGATATGAAAAATTTATTGGTATTTTGCTGTTCATGCCCATTATTACCGCTAGCTTGGCTCATTGGTAAACTTATAAAGGTGGATATCTTTTCAAAACAAAATCCACTTGGACAATTAGGCTTCATTTTCACCTTAAATCAAATGATTTATTTATTAATCGTTATGTGGGTGTTTAGTGCTGTTCCGGAAAAAATGATTATGGTATACGCTATGGTGTTTGGAGCACATTTATTTCCCTATTCATGGTTGTATCAATCAAAGGGATATACAGTTGCTGCAATTTCCATTCCGATGATTTCCTTGATTTTAGGATGTGCGTTAAACGGCACAACGGTTGCTGTTGCGGCATGTATTATTGAGATAGTATTTGCCTGTGTATTACATATGGAATTAAAGAAAATGGGAGATAACTACAACAAATCCCAGTTTGTAGAGCTTAGCCGGGATCAAGTTTCTATGAAATAGAAATCTAAATCTAAATACGTTATGTGTAAATAATTAAGGCGGTAGTAATACCGTCTTTTTTGATGCCTAAAAAGGTTTCAGAATTGAGCTATAGGACAAAAAGTGTGTATAAAATCGGTTGTTTGCACAGGTAAACAGCCGATTTTTTGTAAACAATTCAAAAAAATCGAATTTTTCACCTGGACAAAAAGTGTGTAAAAATATCAGCATATAAGCACGTAAAACCATCTAAATTAGAGAAAAAATTACTAGTTTTAGGTGGTGGATTATGCGTGCCAATATTTGTTCTGTTTGTAGTAGCAAGATGGTCAAAAATGGCAAGACAAAGGCTGGAAAGCAGCGGTATAGATGCCTTAAGTGTGGAAGTTCGCAATCACGTAGATATGCATTACAAGCAAGAGATTTAAAACTCTTTTTAGACTGGTTATTAGGCAAACAGCTCCAGAGAGATATGCGAGGTCAAGGCCGGTCTTTTAGAAGGAAGACGGCGAAGTTTTGGGATATTTGGCCTATGCCGCCATTAATAGATGAAATACATCGAGTTATCTATATAGACGGCATTTACATATCAAGAAAGACCGTGGTTCTTATTGCAACAACAGATGATTATGTATTATCGTGGCATC
Source organism: Fannyhessea sp. C0108B2 (assembly GCF_056583915.1). NCBI lineage: Bacteria > Bacillati > Actinomycetota > Coriobacteriia > Coriobacteriales > Atopobiaceae > Fannyhessea > Fannyhessea sp. C0108B2. Next base: position 113,506 of record NZ_JBWPJQ010000005.1, read on the forward strand.
TTTCAGAATCAGAAAACACTGTGGCTTATATGGCACTTCTTAGAAGAATAGCTCCCCCTGATATGGTTGTGGCTGATGGTGGATCAGGTTTTCAAACAGCTCTTAAAAAGATATGGCCAACCACACTTTACCAGCGCTGCTTATTCCATATGTACACTCTAACAAAACGTTATTTAACTTCTCGTCCTCGTCTTCAAGCAGGTAGAGAGCTTCTTAGTCTTGCATATGAGCTTATGCATATTGACAATCTTCAACAAGCACAGTGGTGGTTTGAAAGACTTTGTCAATGGTCAAAGGTTTGGCAGGGGTTTCTTAATGAGAAAAGCTTTATAGATGGTAAGTATCAATTTACTCATATTCGTATACGAAAAGCTCAGCGCGCCATTTATAGTGCGTTAAGAAAGGACTGCTTATTTTCCTATCTTGACCTTAGGCTGACCCGTTTAGGAGAGCTTGCCAAATTTAATAATCGAATAGAAGGAGGGGTAAATTCCCCTATAAGAGAAATGCTTCGCAACCATCGAGGATTGAGTGAACTAAGGCGTATTAAAGCTGTATTTTGGTGGTGCTACATGCATACAGAAGCCCCTCTAGAGCCTGCAGAGATGCTTGAGAGCATGCCTAGGAATAAAGATCTTCAGACACTAATAAATGCATTCAGACCACATAGAGGCGAAAGTATATATCCCGATACATATGGAAACGCTGTGGTGTGGTCAGAACTACATCACAGCGATCCTTATCCCTATACAACAGAATAACTCATTTACACACTTTTTGTCCTATAACCCTCAGAATTCAAGGCTAAAGTTTCAGAGTTCAAAGCTAAGGTTTCATTGTATCCAACACGTAATGAAACTATATACGAAAACTGTCAACGAGATTGATGATCTTAAAGTGAAGAAACAAAAGCTTCTTATAGAAAAAGCAGGTCAAGAAGATGCTAAAAGACGAATCAGAGAAATGGAAGATTTCTGAAAAGTGAGCGTCACGATATTAGTGAGTATGGCGAGAAGCTGGTAAGAAAGTACATCATAAAAGTCAAAAGGCTGTAAGCGTCTGAAACGTTACACAATCCAGCCTAGGGGGAATCCTCTCTAGGCTATTTTTATGTTCAAGAATCAAGCTATCAAGCCAATCTTAAACCTTTTAACGATAGCTCCCTCCTATCGTTAAAAGGTGCACCCAGCATCCATTCCGTGCACTCAAAATTTAGACAGACTTCCCAATAGCTTACTCATCAGTAAATTCAAATAAATCTTCTACTTTTACTTTGAAAATTTTTGCGATATCCATGGCCAGTTTCAAAGACGGATTATACCTACCGTTTTCTAGATGAACAATAGTTTCTCTTCTGACATTAACCATTTCAGCCAGCTCTGACTGTGTATAGTTTGCTTTTTCTCGGTAATCTTTTAGTTTTGTTATTAACGCCATAGCTATACCCCTTTTGAATTCAAGATAAGGAACAGCATGGTACGAAGCATTGCGATTGCGATAATGCTTCCGATGATTAGCCAGCCCATCATTGCAGTTGACATAGCATTGACGTGCCCTAAAATCCCTCCCGCATACGCAACTATTACCATTAAAACAGTTAGAACTTTCAGGCATATTGCATCGCATTTGTGTAGTGTTTTTATCGCCAACTCATCAAAACATTCTTTCTTATACTTATGTATCCTAAGATAATGGGCTAGCAATATAAGGAATAAGAATCCGCCGAAGTAAGCTGAATATTGGCGATATTCGGGCATCCAATCGGATCTACTCCACATCCAATAGTAACCTGCAACTAATAAGGCAATGACAATTTTTGTTGCTACAATTTCTAGTATTGATACTTTTTTCTTCATATTAATCTCCTTCCAGTGTAAAAACATAAGGTGATATATTTCTAACACATGTTATAAATATATCACTTTAAAAACAGCTTATCAATATCGAGCTTGTAAATTTATTTTGGACACCAAAGAATAGAGAATCACGGCTTAGGTCAAGTCCTAAAAGTGGTGTAAATTCCGTTTTCATTTGCCTGCGCCGAGGCGCATTGCCGCAGAGAAGCACACGCCTGCCGCTCTGCCTGCAGGCGCAAGCGCGCATCTCTTATCCCGCACCAAGAAGTACTTGAAAGTAAGTCATGTCTAACTTATAATGTTTATATCGACGCAACCGTCGATGTAAACACCCACGCACTACGCACCACACGTTCCACCAGCAAGGGAGCAGCCTATGGTTCGTAATAAACGCCTTAGCTTCGATGAGCGAAAACAGCAAATCAAGCGTGTAGCAGCACGTATTTTTGTGGAAAAGGGCTTTGACAATGCCACAATGGAAGATCTGGTTAAAGAAACGGGTCTTTCAAAAGGCGGTCTGTATCACTACTACAAAAATACAACCGGCATACTGTATGACATCATGCTTGACGGCATCGTATACCGCAACAACGTTATTGCGCAATCGATAGCAGACGGCAGACAGTGGAGCATAGAATTTCTTGCCGAAGAATTGGCAAAAAAGGCTATTGACGCGAACGAGCTGATGCCCGTTTACGTTGAATTGCTGTTGGCGAAAAAAAGAAACTCTCGGCTTGAGGGGGTATATAGGCAACTTGAGCACACGACGTTTGAATTGTTCGAAACGCAGCACATCAACACCACGTCATTCAACCTTACGTCAAATCAGCTTGCGTTTATGACGTTTTTTGTAAATGCAATTATTCTTTCTGCAAATGTGCTGAAGGAACATGCGCTCGTGCAAAGCAATCAGGCACTCATCAAAGAGATGCTCTTATCCATTCTGAAGCAAACCGATTCCGGGAACGACACGTCGCGAGCCGAACGTGCGAACGCACCGCACTCGCGCGAGGCGCGCGCGGATGAAAGCAAGCCCCACGCGCCGCACCCGCACACAAGGTCGCAGCACCATACAACGCCTTCCCCATCAAGAAAGGAACGCTTATGAACACCTACCGAAAACTGTTCGCCTACATTCCCCAGCTTAAAGGCTTAGCCATACTGGCAGTTATTATATCGGGCGCATCGTCCGTCCTTATTACGGGCGGATACTATACCATCTATCGTTTTTTGCACGCGCTTATCGTTGACAGCAACCTGCAGCGCGCGCAAAGTTTTGCGTTCGTGATTGTGCTGTTGTTGCTGGCAGGAAGCATATTTCTAGGAATTTCGGCGCTCATAGCGCATCACGTGGGCTTCAGCTTAGAAACCGCGCTGCGCAAACGCGGCGTTGAAGGGCTGAACACGGCAAGCTTCAGATTTTTTGATACCCATTCATCAGGCACTATTCGTAAAACTATCGACGATAACGCAGCGATGACGCACACGATTGTAGCGCACATCATCCCCGATGCCACCAAGGCATTCCTGACGCCCATTTTTATCATTGTTGTAAGTTTCTTGGTAAGCATACGTGTTGGATTATGCGTTACCATCCTTACGCTTGTTACGGGAGGCATCCTGGCAAGCATGATGGGCGGCAGCCAATTTATGAAAGTATATCAGGACGCACTGGACAAACTATCTGCGGAAACAGTTGAATATATTCGCGGAATTGCCGTCATTAAAATTTTCGGCGTATCAATCAGTTCGATGAAAAAGCTATTCACGCTTATTCAAACCTACTCCGATTATGCGTATCAGTATTCGAAGCATTGTAAAAAAAGTTACGTTTTATATCAGTTCCTGTTCTTTGGCGTGGCGGCAATTCTTGTTATCCCGATTGTATTTTTCCTACCTGAACTGGGAAGCCCTTCTATCCTTGCGCTCGATTTAATAATGGTGCTGTTCTTGTCGGGCGTGATGTTTGCCGCATTCATGGGCGTTATGTACATTGGCATGTTTGCGTTCCAAGGCAACTACGCGGTTGATTCGCTTGAAGCGCTGTACAAACAAATGGCTGATGAATCCATGCATTTTGGAAACGAAACGTATTTTGCGCACCACTCCATCGAGTTTAAGGACGTGTCATTTTCCTACGGCGACAAACACGTTCTTCAAAATTTGTCGTTCACGCTTGAGGAAAACAAGATATATGCGCTGGTAGGTGAGTCGGGCTCGGGCAAGTCGACCATTGCGAAGCTTATTTGCGCGTACTACCCGCTTGATTCGGGCGCGGTGCTGATTGGCGGAAAACCACTTTCCTCCTACACGCAAGAGGCGCTTATTCGCGAAATTGCCTTCGTGTTTCAGGACGCCAAACTGTTCAATGACACGCTTTTCAACAATGTTCACTGTGCTAAGCGCGACGCATCGCATGAAGAAGTAATGGCAGCGCTGTCGGCAGCAGGGCTTGATAGCGTCATCAACAAGCTGGAGAAACGCGAGAATACGCTTATTGGAACGAAAGGCGTGTACCTGTCGGGTGGCGAAACGCAGCGCGTTGCTATTGCGCGCGCCATCTTGAAAAACGCGCCCATCGTCATTATGGATGAGGCATCGGCTTCTGTTGACGCCGATAACGAATACGAACTGCAAAAAGCGTTCAAGCAGCTGATGCGCGGTAAAACGGTGATCATGATTGCGCATCGCTTGTCGTCCATCACGGGCGTTGACGAAATTTTGCTTGCTGAGCAGGGGAAAATCGTCGAACGCGGCTCGCACGCGCAGCTTATCGCGCAAAACGGAAAGTATAAGCGGCTTTACACACTCTATACTCAGGCGAACGAATGGAGAGTAAGCAATGAATAAGTTTCTGAAACGCAGCTTCGCCCTAACTGACCAGGGAGTTCACGGTGCTCTGAAGGCAGGCATGTTCAGCTTCTTGGTATTTGTTATAACGATGTGCCCAGCAATGTTACTGTTGCTGTTGGTTGATCAACTGCTGCTACAACACGTGCACGACACGCTTACCTACGTGCTGTTTTCGCTGATCACACTTATTGTAATGGCCGTTTTGCTAAGCTTTGAATACGAATCGCAATACAACGAAACCTACAAGGAAGCAGCGAACTTGCGCATCGAAATTGCGCAGAAGCTCTCGCAGCTTGAGATGTCGTATTTTTCGAAGCACGACCTTGCCGATCTTGCGCAAAGCATTATGGCCGACGTAGCGGCAATCGAGCACGCAGGCAGCCACGCAATTCCCACAGTACTTGGGTTTTGCCTGTTCTTACCCCTTATTACGATACTGATGCTTATCGGCAACTGGAAAATGGCGCTGCTTGCTATTGTGCCAACCTTGGTGTCGTTTGGCCTGATTGTGCTGGGGAAAAACTACGCACGCGCACAGTTCAACAAACATTACGTGCGCCTGCGCGAAAATTCACAAGCGTTTCAAGAGCGCATCGAGATGTCGAAAGAAATTACCGCGTTCAACTTAACAGAGCACGTCAAAAGCAGTTTATACGCGCGGCTTGAAGATACGCAGCGCGTGCATTGGAAAAGCGAACGCAATGCGGCGTTTCTGATAATGGGCTCGGGAATTTTTGACCACTTCTCGCTTGCATTTACGATTGTGGGCGGCATTTTCCTTATGCAAACGGGAGAAATTTCGATATTGTACCTGATAGGCTACGTGCTTGCTGCCATGAAAATCAAAGAAATGGTTGATGCGAACATGGAATTTTTCATGGAAATTTTCTACATCAATTCGGCAGTGGAACGCATCAACGAAATCCGTAACGCAAAAGCGCTCGGCGGGCGCGATGTGAACTTTTCAAGCTTCGACATGAGCATCGAGCACCTGAATTTTTCCTACGATGCCAACAAACCGGTGCTTAAAGACGTGAGCTTTACGGTGCCGCAAGGCAGCGTGTGCGCTCTGGTGGGTGAGTCGGGCTGCGGCAAAACGACGCTGTTGCACCTGATAGCGCGCCTGTACGACTTCGATTCGGGCAGCATTTCCATTGGCGGTGTGAACATTAAAGACGCGTCGGCTGAAAGTTTGTATCGCAACGTATCAATTGTGTTTCAAGATGTCGTGCTGTTCAACACAAGCGTTCTTGAAAACATTCGCATTGGGCGTGAAGGTGCAAGCGATGAAGAAGTGAAGCGTGCCGCGCAGCTTGCGCAGTGCGACTTTATTGACAAGTTGCCCGAGGGTTTTGATACGCTCATCGGGGAAAATGGCCAGCAGCTTTCGGGCGGTGAACGCCAGCGCATCTCCATTGCGCGCGCGTTTTTGAAAAATGCACCTATTCTGATTTTGGACGAAATTGCATCGAGCTTAGATGTTGACAACGAGCGAAAAATTCAAGACTCCCTGAATGAGCTCATGAAAAACAAAACGGTCATCATCATTTCGCACCGCATGAAGTCGATTCAGAACGCAGCGCGCATTGTAGTGCTGAAAGACGGCCGCGTGGAAGCGTGCGGCACGCATAGCGAGCTGCTTCGTTCCAGTTCAAGCTACCAAAAGCTGATCGAGAAAACACAGGCAGCAGATGAGTTCGTGTATTGAGGAGGCGCACAACACAGCACCACGTATCACGGTACCACACGCGGCACCATGCGAGCTGCACGCATCACAGCACCATGCATCGCGGCACAACGGTACCACACGCGACAGATAAGTTCGCGTTATCCATAAAGTAAGGAGATTAGTATGAAACAACAAAACACCACGTCAAATCAGCGTTCTTCACTTATGCTGAAAGATTTAGTTCTTATTGGTATTTTCGATGTGATTTACCTTGTCATTATCATGGCATGCGACTGTATGGGGATTGTGCCGATTTTGTATTTGATCTACCCCACCATTGCCGCCATTATTGCTGGGCCATTGGTGCTGCTATTTATGGCAAAAGAACAAAAAGCGTTTGCGTTTGCAATTTTTGGCATTATACCGCCCGCTCTCACGTTCTTGCTGGGCAACACGTACGTTGTTTTGGTGATTGTCATTATCGCGACCCTTCTTGCCGAAGCGCTGCGTAAAATTGGCAACTACTCCAGCTTCACCTGGAACACGCTGGCATATGCAGTGTATTCGCTGTGGTTACCTGGCGTATTAAGCCAGATGATTTTTGTGCGCGAGCGTTTTCTTGAACTGTGTAAGCCGATGGGAGATGCTTATATAGCGCAGCTTGTTCAAATTCTTACATGGCAAAGCATGATTTTAGTAACTATCGGAGCAATTGTGGGTGCGATTATCGGGGCGCTTATCGGTAAAAAGCTCTTAAAGAAGCACTTTGTAAAAGCCGGAATTGTTGCGTAAAAATGCCTGTTCACATGCATATATCAACCAAGAACGACAACACCAGCGCCACGTCGTGCGAAACGAACGTGCAGAAGAACGCGCAAGCAGTCACAGATGACACAGTGCAAGCAGCTGCGAGCGACACCGCGCAAGCAACTGCAGACATTATCCGTTCATTTTGTGACTCGCACGCGCACCCGTTCAACCCGAACCCCATCAGCAAATGCGTGGTGCTGGTGCTGGCAGGGCTGTGCGTCTTTAAGCACCTCCCTACCGAAATTCCGCTGTTTATTACGCTGCTGGCATTTCTGTATCTGAACGACTACCGCGCAACCGTGCTAAAAGCGCTGATTGTGTACACGCTGCTTAGTTTTGTACCGAATTTTGACGCGATTTCGAGTCTGCCTGATGTGCTGAAGATATTCTTGTGTTTCGGCTTGGTGATAAAATTGTTCATGTTGCCGTATTTAGCAGGAAAGTTCCTGGTGAAAGGCTCAAGCGTAAGCGCCATCCTGTCCTCGCTTTACCTGCTGAAAGTACCGCAATGCGTCTCAATTCCCCTGGCGGTGATGTTTCGCTTTTTCCCGGCGTTCAAAGAAGAAAGCGCCGCCATTACCACCGCGATGCGCATTCGTAACATTTCTAAACGCCACCCAGCACGCTATTTAGAATACGTATTCGTGCCGCTGATGATTGTGTCGTGCAATCTTGCCGACGACATTACCAAAGCCGCAGAGTGCAAAGCCATATCCAACCCCGGCACCAAAACGCGCTACACCACCGTTCGCTTTCGCGTTGTTGATTTTTTGTATATGGGCATTGTTGCGGCACTAATTGCAGGAGGAATTGCATGCTTACACTGCACAATCTAAGCGTGTTTTACGATGAAAACCAGGTGGTTCATGCTATCAACCTTAACGTATCGCCAGGTGAATGCGTTGTTTTGACAGGCGAAAGCGGAAGCGGCAAATCGAGCATCATAAATGCCATAAACGGATTAGGCACGCGCTACGATAATGCGCGCATCGAAGGCACCATCACCCTTGATGGCGACGAGCTTACTCAAAAGCAAATATATGAAATTGCAATGCTTGTATCATCAGTATTTCAAAATCCCAAAACTCATTTTTTCAACGTCGATACAACACAAGAGCTGCTGTTTTTCCTGGAAAACACCGGCGTACCTAAACAGGACATGCAAAAGCGCTTGCAAGACGTACTTTCCTTGTTTCCGATTGCCCACTTGCTTAACAGAAGCATTTTTGAACTTTCAGGTGGCGAAAAACAAATTTTATGCCTGGCAAGCTCCTATATTGCAGGTTGCAAACTTATACTGCTTGATGAGCCTACATCAAATTTAGACCATACCTATATTGAAATACTTGCTCATATGCTTCGGCGTTTAAAAGAACAGGGTATTACGTTGCTTATTGCTGAGCATCGCTTGTATTACCTACGCGAAATACTCGATAGGATTATTCATATTGAAAAGGGAGAAATAAAACACTGTTATACACAAAGTGAATTTATTCGCTTGAGTACAGATGAGTTGCATGCGCTTGGACTACGAAGCAATGTTGATGAGGCGCTCTCGTTGCCTGAATTGCCACCATACACAATAGAAAATTGTCCAACATTACGTATAGACAATCTCACATTAAGCTTTGCAAAGCAATGCAATCTTCATGTAAGCAATCTTGCCTTTCAAACGAACTATATTTATGGCATTGTTGGAAAAAATGGTTGTGGTAAATCAAGCTTTATTAAAAGCCTTATTGGCGTTATGAAACAATCAAAAGAAACAGTGTTTTACCAGGATAAACAGTGCAATAAACGAAAGAGGATTTCGCTATCATCGCTAGTAATGCAAGATGTAAACAGCCAGCTTTTTAGCGAATCAGTTGAACATGAGCTAACACTTACGCAAAAAAACATATCGGAAGCTTCCCTAGACTCTATATTAGAGGAACTTAACATCCGTGAATTCAAAAATATGCATCCCATGAGTTTATCTGGGGGTCAAAAACAGCGTGTTGCTATTGCTACTAGCATGGTTGATGGAGCGGCGCTTATGTATTTTGATGAACCAACCAGTGGCATGGATTATAAAAACATGCTTGCCATATCGCACTGCATTCAATCGCTTAAAAACCAAAAACGCATTATTTTCATTGTTTCGCATGATGTGGAATTTCTTAATATCACGTGCGATTATATTCTAAATATAGAGCGTTTCTCTACACAGCATTTGCAGTGAAACTATATCGGAAGAATAGGTCTCATCGAGAAAAGAAGGGGACCGGGTGTGGCTGTCTAAAAAATGTCCGCACCCCCGTTATTCATTATATAATTCATGTGAAATTGTACGTCAAGAGCAGGCAGGTGTTTCCCTCGTGCGCCTTGGATTTTGTACGCTCTCTGTTAGTTTTGTATATATCTCTTTTGAAACAGGTATTTTCACATATTTATGTACGCGCTTGCCAAGAAAATACTATGTTACGATTCGTAACGCTTGTGTTCTCGTTCGTTCCTTTTCTATTCATAGGTTGCTCGTTAGCATGTAATTACGCAGTGCGATTATTAATTGCATTACGAGCAAAACAAATAATTGTTAAGAACAAAAACTCATAGCCGCTGAAAGGAGTTATACGATGCTGTTAGGAGAAAAAATCAGAAATGTGCGCGTGGAAGCAGGTTTAACTCAGGAAGAACTTGCTGAAATGATTATGGTTTCGCGTGCTGCGGTAGCGAAGTGGGAAGGCGGTCGCGGTCTGCCAGATGTTGCAAATTTGAAGGTGCTTGCGGATGCGCTGGGTGTTACTGTCGACTATTTGTTGGATAAAGACAATGCTATTGATTTGTCAATCGTTAAGAAGCCTATTGATGTAGCGAAGTATGGTCTTAATGCAAAATTGGGCGTTCGTAAGAAAATCAAGATAAAGGAACAAATTATTCGCGATGAATATGCAGACGCTGAAATTATTATGCTCACGGTGACGAAGTTTATTCCAAATTCGTCCGAAAAGTTTATGGATAATTTTATCGGGTTTATTACTACTTTGTTCGGTGATATTCCTTTGTTTGATACGTTTGCATTCGGCAAAGCGGTAGAGAGCATTGGCAGTGAACAGTATTACTTGGTGAATAAAAAAGAAAAGCAATTTTTTGTGCTGATAACGGATGAGCATATTATTAGCAGAATGATGCGAGTAAAGTTCACCGATAAGAAGATGTGTGTTGGGGATAAGGAATTTACGCAAGTTGGTAAGTTGCGTAATAAGTAAGAACCGGTAGTTGTACTCATGCACCATATTCCTTTGCAAAGAACTGATCTACTTCATCTGTACTATAAGATATGTTTTGAATCACAATACAAGAGCTTGTATGTGTAAGTGAGCAGCGATATAGAAAAGGAGCTGGGTTTGTGACTCAGCTCCTTTTCCTAATTATCTTCAAGTATTAGTTTACTTTTGTTTAATTTAGTAGGTAAACTTTTTACTTGCGATTCCTCTTGCGAGAGAAGAATGCTGTTACAGCTCCCAGTGCACCAATCATTGCGCTGATCAATCCTGCTTGTCCCACTTCGTCACCAGTCTGTACTAATTGGGAGAAATGCTTTGCAGGAACCTTGTTGCCGGGCTTAGTAGATGCGTCGAAACCTGCAGCACCAGTGGATACGTTACCATCGTTTCTGGCTTTACCAGTGGTTTCGTCGGAAGTGTCGTAACCCTTCTTATCTTTAGCTTTTACATCACTGCCGTCTTTGACTTTGTTTGCTGGAATAGTGACTTTACCGCTCGTTTTATCAACGGTTACACCCTCTGGAGTTGTACCAGTCCAGTTTCCATCTTTGTCTTTCTTAACAGTAATGGTCTTCTCGTTGGTGTCCCCTTCTGGCGTATACGTGATTTCCAAAGTATCAGTACCGTCTGCTGGTGTTACCTCAACAGAACCATTGTTTTGAGGTGTGACGGTTGGAGCAGCTGGCTTAGCTGCTGGTGTTTCACCAGTTACGGTCACGTCGACTGGGTCTCCGGTTACACCACCCTTGCTTGGAGTGAGCGTGAGCTTGGTGTTCGGGTCTTGCTTATCAATATCGACAGTGAAGTTTCCGTCGTCTCCAGCGGTTACTTCGGTAACTTTTTGACCGTCCTTGCTGATAGTGACTGTTGCGCCTGGAGTGGTTTTACCGCTCACGGTTGTCTTGTCTTTACCAGTCTTGTTTTCAGCTTTCTGCTCGCTAACAGCTGGCTTAGCTGCTGGTGTTTCACCAGTTACGGTCACGTCGACTGGGTCTCCGGTTACACCACCCTTGCTTGGA